>CAIUDG010000038.1 GCA_903897925.1 uncultured beta proteobacterium
AACCGCCGCATCATGGCGGATGCCCGATTGTGTGCTGGCGCCGCTGGCAGAGGGTGTTGCAGGAGTGGCTTGGGGCGACTCTTGCGCGCCAGCGCACAGCCAGGCGCCGGCCATCAGCACGGCGAGCAGTGGCGCTGCAAGGCGCTTAAAGCATGTAGAGCGTGTTGGCTGGAGGTCTTGTGCCAAGCCCCGCGTGCTTGCGCCTCGGGGGCGCCGCGAAGCGCCGGAGCCGGTCATGGCAGCCCCGGTGTGTAGTGGAAAGTAGCGCATCTGTGTCTCCTGGTAAACCATCGCCGCACTGCATCATGCGCCAATCGCATGGACGGCGCGCAGCGGCGCAAAATTGGGCGCTGGCCGAAGGGCTGACTCTACGGACTTCGGCGGCAATTCGGCGGCGGCGGACCCAGAAAAATGTAAGTCTTGGTGTCGTGATGGCCAGGCTATCCCAGGGCGGCCAGGCTACTCGGGCGTTGCGTGGCGCTGCCCTAGGCCGAGGTAGGCCTCGATCACGCGTGGGTCGGCGGCCAGTTCGACACTCGGGCCGGCCAGTGACACCTCGCCGGACTCCAGCACATAGCCGTAGTCGGCGATTTGCAAGGCGGCGCGGGCATTCTGTTCCACCAACAAAATCGCCACGCCCGTGTGCTTCAGTTCGACGATGATGCGGAAAATTTCCTTGATGATCATGGGTGCCAGCCCGAGGCTGGGTTCATCGAGCATCAGCAGCTTGGGCTTGGCCATCAGCGCGCGCCCCATGGCCAGCATCTGGCGCTCGCCGCCGGACAAGGTGCCCGCCAATTGAATGCGGCGCTGCTCCAGACGCGGAAACAGCTCGAACACTTCGTCCATGGTTTCCATCTGGTCACGGTGGCCGCTGCGGTAGCGATCAAAGGCGCCCAGCAACAGGTTGTCCTCGACGCTCATTTCGGCAAACAGCTCGCGCTTTTCCGGAACCAGCGTCATGCCCTGGCGCACCAGGGTTTCGACTTCGCGCTGGCCGCCCTGCGCCTGGCCCATGTAGACGATCTCGCCGTCGGCCCGCAGCAGTCCCATGAGGGATGCCAGCAAGGTGGTTTTGCCCGCCCCGTTGGGGCCGATCACGGTCACAATCTGGCCGCGCCGGATGCTGAGGTTGACCTGGTGCAAGGCCTCCACCTTGCCGTAGGAAACGCGCAGGTTCTTCACATCCAGGATGTGCTCGTGCTCGTGCAGGTGCGGATGCTTGCTCATGCTTCTTCGATCCCACCGAGATAGGCTTCGAGTACCTTCGGGTCGCGTTGAATTTCTTCGGGGAGGCCTTCGGCGATTTTTTCGCCGAATTCCATCACCACCACGCGATCCGCCAGACCCATGACGAAATCCATGTCGTGCTCGACCAGCAAAATGCCCATGCCTTCGGCGCGCAGCTTGCGCAGCAGTTCCGCCAGGGCCTGTTTTTCCTTGAAGCGCAGGCCCGCCGCTGGTTCATCCAGCAGCAACAGGCAGGGGTCGCAGGCCAGGGCGCGGGCGATTTCAACAATGCGCTGCTGGCCCAATGCCAGGCTGCCTGCCGGGTCGAACATATGCCGCGCAAGACCGACCCGCTCGACCTGGCGCGCAGCTTCGGCGAGCAGGCGGTTTTCTTCGGCGCGGTCCCAACGCAGCGCGGCGGCAAGCAGGCCCTTGCTGCCGCGCAGATGGGCGCCAATAGCGACGTTTTCGATCACCGACATCTGGCCTAGCAGGCGCACATGCTGGAATGTGCGGCTCATGCCATGGCGCGCAATGGCGCGTGAGCCCAGCGCCACCGTGGAGTGGCCAAGGAAGGCAATGTTGCCCGCGCTGGCCGGGTCAACGCCGGAAATGCAGTTGAACATGGTGCTCTTGCCGGCGCCGTTCGGACCGATCAAGGCCATCACTTCACCGGCGCGCACGCTCAGGTCCATGTGGTTGTTGGCGACAAGGCCGCCGAAGCGTTTGCAGACGTCGCTGGCCTGCAGCAGGACCGTGCCTGCGGCCACCGCTGCGCGTTTGGGCAGGCGATCTGCCGTGGGAACCGCGCGTTGGCGCGCACGCCGGGGCAGTAACTTGACGATCGCCGGCCACAGCCCGACGCGGGCTTTTTGCAGCACGATCACCATGGCGACGCCAAACACAATGATTTCAAAATTGCCACTCTGCCCAAGAATCTGCGGCAGCCAGTCCTGTAGCCATTGCTTGAGCACGGTAATCAACCCGGCACCCAGCACCGCGCCCCAGACTTGGCCCATGCCGCCCACCACCACCATGAACAGGTATTCGATGCCCTGTGTCAGCGCGAACGGTGTCGGGTTCACAAAGCGTTGCAAATGGGCATACAGCCAGCCGGAAGTGCTGGCCAGCAGTGCGGCGATCAGGAAGATGGCGATCTTGGTGCGCTGCGTGTTGACGCCCATGGCCTCGGCCATCACGACGCCGCCGCGCAGCGCACGAATGGCCCGGCCCTCGCGCGAATCGAGCAGGTTGCGGATCGCCACGATGGCGAGCAGAACCACCAACCAGATCAGGTAGTAAAACTGCTTGCCGGACTTCAGTTCCCAGCCGAACAGCGACACTGTTGGAATGCTGGTGATGCCGGTGTGGCCGCCCAGAAACTCGACATTGCCGAACAGGAAATACAGGCTGATACCCCAGGCAATGGTGCCCAGAGGCAGGTAGTGGCCGCCCATGCGAAGGGTCACGAGGCCAAGCAGCAGTGCCACCGCGGCGGTGATGGCCAGGCCGATCAGCAGCGTCAGCCAGGGGGACAGCCCGTAGGTGGTTGTCAGATAGGCCGTGGTGTAAGCACCGAGCCCTACGAATGCGGCCTGGCCGAACGAGGTCAGACCGCCGACGCCGGTCAGCAGCACCAGGCCGATGGCGACAATCGCGTAGAGGCCGATGTAGTTGAGCAGCGTGACGGAAAAATCGGGCAGCCATTGCGGTGCCAGCAGCAGCGCGCCGATAAAGGCGAGGAAGGGCAGGTGGCGCAACCAGCGCCGCTGTTCCGGTGCTGGCAGTGTGTCCGGGTTGACCTCGTCGGTATGCTCGTCGTCGTCTTCGACCGGGCGCGTTTTGAGTGAGCGCCACACCAGCACCGGGATGATCAGCGTGAAGACGATGACTTCCTTGAACGCGCTGGCGTAAAACGACGAATACGATTCGATCAGGCCAACCAGAAGCGCGCCCAGTGCGGCCAGTGGGTAAGACGCCAGGCCGCCGATGATGGCGCCGACAAAGCCTTTCAGGCCGATCAGAAAGCCCGAGTCGTAGTAGATCGTGGTGATTGGTGCGATCAAGATGCCGGAAAAGGCGCCAATCGCCGCCGCCACCGTGAAGCACAGCGTGCCGGCCAGCGCGGGCGGAATCCCCATCAACCGGGCGCCGGTGCGGTTCATTGCGGTGGCGCGCAGCGCCTTGCCGTAAATGGTGCGTTCAAAGAAGAAATACAGGCCGATGATGAGCACTGCCGAGGCCACCGCCACCAGCAGGGTCTGGCCTTGCAGCGGCGCACCGGCAAGCTCGAAACTGAGGTCGGTGAAGGTCGGGGTGCGCCAGCCCTCGGCGCCGAAAAATAGCAGGCCCAAGCCAATCAGCGCCAAATGCACGGCGACCGAAACGATCAGCAGCACCAGCACCGGGGCGCTGGCCAGTGGCTGGAACGCCACGCGGTAAATCATGGGCCCCAGCGGCACCACCAGCAGCATGGCGATGAGCACCTGCAACCAGAGTGAAAAACCGCCTGCCGGAACGGCCGTAAGTCCGGCCGCCGCCAGCAGTGGCAGGCCGATGTTGAAAATCAGCAGCGGCGGCAATTTGGCAAAGCGTTTGTCGCGCAGCAGCGCGATCCCGTCGAGCACGGCAACCGTGGTGCCGAGCCCGAGCAGCAGCCACACAGTGCCGGGCACCTTGCCCGCCTGCAGGCTGGCAAGGGTCAGCGCGCCATAGGCGACGAACTCGCCTTGCGGAATGAAAATGACGCGGGTCACCGCAAACACCAGCACCAGGGCCAGCGCCAGCAAGGCGTAGATTGCCCCGTTAGTGATGCCGTCCTGTCCCAGCAGTAGAAGGATTTGAAGGTCCATGGCGTAACAATGGCGCGGCCACGGCCCTAGTTGGAGCGAGTCATCAGACGGACAGAATGGGGGGTCGACGCCAGCACGGCGCGGACCGGATTATTTGACCAGCTTCCAGGTATTGTTCTCGATGGTGGCCATGACACGGGCGCGCTGGTCGAAACCTTGGTGGTCATTGGCACTCATATTGAAAATGCCATGTGCGCCGGGCAGGTTCTTGGTATTTTCCAGTGCGTCACGCAGGGCGCGGCGAAACTCCACCGTGCCGGGCTTGGCTTTCTGCAAAGCCACGGGCAGGGCATTGCGCAACAGCACGCCGGCGTCCCAGGCGTGGCCGCCGAACGAACTGATGCTGCCTTTGCCATAGACGGTTTCATATTTGGTCACATATTCCAGTGCCGATTTCTTCACCGGGTTGTCGTTGGGCAACTGGGCCGCCAGCACCATCGGACCGAGTGGCAGGAAGGCCCCTTCGACATTCTTGCCGCCGACGCGCAGGAAATCGTTGTTGGCAACGCCGTGGGTTTGGTAAATCAAGCCCTTGTAGCCTTTTTCCCGCAGTGCCATTTGTGGCAGCGCGGCGGGCGTGCCGGCGCCGCCGACCAGGACCGCATCGGGCTTGGCCGCCATGATCTTCAGAATTTGGCCGGTCACCGAGGTGTCGCTGCGCTGGTAGCGTTCGCTGGCCACGACCTTCAGCTGGCGCAGTTCGGCAATTTTGGCGAATTCCTTGAACCAGCCGTCACCGTAGGCATCGGCAAAACCGATGAATGCCACGGTTTGCACTTTCTTGTCGGTCATGTGCTGCACGATGGCGGTTGCCATGTGGGCGTCATTTTGTGCGGATTTGAAAACCCAATGCCGCTTGGCGTCCATCGGTTCGACGACGATGGCCGATCCGGCCATGGAAATCATCGGGGTTTCGTTGTCGGCCGCCACGTCGATCATGGCCAATGAGTTGGGTGTCGTGCTTGAGCCGATGACAACATCGACCTTGTTTTCGCTGATCAGCTTCTTGATGTTCCGGGTCGCCAATGTCGGGTCGGTGGCATCGTCCAGCACGATGTAGTTCACCTTTTGGCCGCCGATGCTGGCAGGCAGCAGGGCAATCGTGTTCTTTTCAGGAATGCCGAGCGAGGCTGCCGCGCCGGTGGCAGATACTGAAACACCCACATTGATATCAGCGAATGCAGCTGCAGAGAATGCAGCGAGGAGGGCCAGAGACAGTATCTTGCGCATATTTTTCTCGGAACTGAAGGGGGCTCAAAGTCTAGCACGCAGCCCCTGCTGCGCCAGCGCTGGCGGGCCTCGGAGGTCCGCCGAATCGCCGCCGAATCGCCACAGTGCGCAGACGCGGTCATACAGGCGAGAAAAATCGGTCACAAAATATTCATGCTGCCGCCGCACTATCGTCCTGCACCAACCGAAGGGGGACTATGTTGCGCAATTTTTCCATCCGCATCCGCCTTGTTGCTGGATTTGCCACCTTGCTGGTTTGTCTTTGCAGCGTCGCGGGCGCAGGTTTGGCGGGGTTCCAGTATTTGAATGAACGAATGCGGGTGGTCTACGAAGAGCGTGCGATCCCGGTGGAACTGCTGTCACAGGTGAATTATTTAATGCAGCGCAACCGCGTGCTCATGATGGACACCCTGGTGAACCCAGGCCAGTCAAATGTGGAAAAGCGCAGCGCCGAGTTCAACAGCAATCTGGGCAGTATTCAGGCGGCGCTGAAACACTACGCCAGCATTCCACGCAGCGTGGAACTGGAGTCGCCCTACCGCGCGTTTCAGGAGCAGCAGCAGAAGTACGGAAAAGAGGCGCTCGAACTGGCCATGGCGGCCATGGTGAAAAACGATTTTGACGACGGTCAATTTATTTACCTGAACAAGATCAGTCCGATGGCGCCAGGCTTCCAGCTGGCGCTTGAAAAGCTGATGGATATCCAGGTGCAGTTGGCCGGGCAAGCCTACCAGGACGCACGCGCCGGCGCGGCCCTGGGACGCTGGGCCATCAGCGTGCTGGTGCTGGCCGCGCTGGGCGGTGGCATCTGGCTGTCATGGGCGATTGCGCGCTCCATTACGCTGCCGATGGTCGAAGCAGAATCCATTGCAACACGTGTGGCAGAAGGCGATTTGCAGTTTTCTTCGATGGCGTCAGCGCATGACGAAGTCGGTCGCCTGGTGTCGCACCTGGAGCGCATGCGCGCTTCGCTGGCGACGATTGTGTCGGACGTGCGCAGCGGCAGCGGCCTGATTGCCAGTACCACGGGCGAAATATCCCGGGGCGTGAATGACCTGTCGCAGCGCACCGAGTTGCAGGCGGCCAATCTGCAGGAAGCCAGTGCTTCGCTGGACCAGTTGCTGCAAGGCGCGCAGTCCCATGCGCGCATTTCCCAGGAAGTTAGCCAAGTGGCGCACAGCGCAGCCGCCGGCGCCCAGACCGGCGGGCAGTCGGTGCGTGAACTGGTGGCCCAGATTGATACCGTGGGTGAAATGAGCCGCAAGATCGCCGAGATCACCAACGTGATCGACTCGATCGCCTTTCAGACCAACATTCTGGCGCTGAACGCCGCGGTAGAGGCGGCCAGGGCCGGCGAGCAGGGCCGCGGCTTTGCGGTCGTAGCCTCGGAAGTGCGCATGCTGGCGACCCGCAGTGCCACTGCCGCAGCGGAAATCAAGGCGCTCATCACGGATGCGGTGTATTCGGTCGGGCAGGTGACTTCCATGGCCGGTAACGCCGGCGCCCAGGTGGACAAGGTGGTGGTGCAAGTGAGCACCATTAACGAATTGATCTCACGTCTGAACGACACCAGCAGCCACCAGGCCGAGGAGATGCACCAGATCAGCGGCGCCATCCGCAGCATTGACGAGATGACGCAGCAAAACGCCGCACTGGTGGAGGAAAACGCCGCTGCAGCGGACAGCCTGGCCAAAGAGGCTTCTATCTTGGACCGGCTGGTGGGCACCTTCCTGCTGTCGTGACCCGGCCCAGCGGCACCGGCTAACGATTAGCTGTCAGCGACGTTGCAATCGCGGCGCAGCAGCGCCATGGCGTCGTACAAATGGTCGTCGTGGTCGCTCAGCAAGCGGCTGGCGCCATCGTCGCAAAAGTCTTGCCACATTTGCAGGTAGTCGTGCTGGTGAGCTTCGGGCGCGTGGGCCAGGATGTAGGGCGGCACCTGTTGCGGCTTCCATCCACTCTTGCGGATTTTGCGCACCAGGCTGGCGGCGCCCTTGGCGCTGAGCAGCGTCTTGTGCGTGCTGCCGGCGGCGATGCACAAAAACAGCGTCAGCAGGGAGCTGTCATCGCTGTGACCGCCCGTGGCCTTGTTCCAGGCGGCAGACGCCGCGCGGTCAAAGTCGTCGACCTCGCTGAGTGCGTCTTCGATCCAGAAATAGCGGCCCATGAAAGCCGGGGTCTGGTCAAACAGCTTGCGTACCGGCAGCGTGCTGTCGAGAATTTTCGGCAGATCGGCCAGCACGCTGTTGCGCACCTCTTGCACCACCGCCTGGAATGCGGGCGGCAGATCTTTGGGCAGCGCAATAGCGCTGCCGGTGGTCTGGGGCGCTGCCGCCTTTTTGCGCAGATCGGTGATGATTTTCTGGAACGCCACCCAGTCCGGCAACTGCGTTTGCTTGCGCGCCAACACCAGCAATGCGGTGCGGATGACCGCCTCGGCATCGCGGCCGGCGTCTTCCAGCGCGTCAGCATCCAGACCCAGGCGGTGGGCCAGCCAGAGCGCTGCGCCAATCACCTGCGCTACTTTGTGGCGCTTGGCCAGCTCGGCCTGGTAGTCGGCCAGGCTGCGCAGTGACCACTTGGCGAGTTGCGGAATATGGTCGTCGCGAAAGCCGCCGTGTTCGTTCATGCCGAAATGGCTGCTTTGTGGCATGGCAATCAAGGCCTTGAGCATGTCCGAGCCGGCCTTGGAGCGCGACATGAAGGAATGGTCGCGCAGTGCCTCGGCGGCCAGGCGCAGGTCGCCGCCACTGCTGTGTTCCAGGTTCAGGCTGACCAGGTTGACGATGCGGTCCCGGGCTTTTTCCAGTTCGGGGCGCAGGTACTCGCTGCCGAAGTAGCGCGCAATCTGCACCATGCCCTTGGGCGCGTCGGTTCGAATGGCATCGAGCTTGGCCTGGTCGATGATGCCGTGCTGCAGGCCATAAGCCAGCGCTTTTTCAAAAAACGGGCGGGCATCGAACAGCGCAACATGCTGTGCGGCGCTGGACGTGGGCGATTCGGGTTTCGACATGGGGTGAGGCACGCACAGAGGCCGGCTTAAATGGCCGACTCTTCGTCCATTTCCAGCGCCGCTGGCGTGGCTTTGCCCCGGTCGGTGTCGCTGGTTTCCACCTTGCCATCGTCTTCTTCGGCTTCCTGCTCGTCGCCCTGGCCCAGATCATGCGCGCGCGCCTTGGCACGCAGCACCAGCAGCATTTCGACAAACAGGTCCTGGCAGGTGTAGCGCAGCAGCCAGGCCAGTTGCATCCAGTCCTGGTCGGCGACTTCGTCTTCGTCCACTTGCGGCTTGGCATACGCGCTGGCCAGCAGCGCGGTTTCGGACAGGATGTTGCCATCGTCTTCGACCGGGTCAAAGGTGCCACTGCGGGCAAAGGCTTCGATGCGGCTCCACTTTTCGGTGAAGTAGTCGGCCAGCGCCTCCGCGCCGCCTTCGAGTTCGCCTATGGCGGTGAGGAACTCCACCGGGTCGGCGCCGTCACGGAAGACCACCGAGTTGACCATGCCGCGCAAATGCGTGCGGCTTACATCCTTGTACTGCTTTTCAATCACCACGGCGCGGGCAAACAAGGCCGGAGTGACCAGCAGGTTGATCACCGACTCTTTCGAGTTGTCGTATTCGCGGATCACGGCCAGGATGTCTTTCGGTGGCAGCTGCTCCAGCACCACCATCAGGGCGTGGTCGCCGTCGGTGTCGGCCAGTTCTACCAGGGCGGCTTCGGCCGCCACGATGTCGCCGCTGGCGATCAGGCTTTGGGTCTTGGCGATCAGGGCGAGTGCGTTCATGGGGGTCCTTGTTTCCTTATTCCTTGCGGTCAAAGCCTTGCTCAACCATCCAGTCGTTGCCGGCCTCTTCGCGGGCCCGCGCTTCGGCTTCATCTTCGTCGTGGTCTTCGGTGTGGTTGTCGTCGTGGCGTTCGTTGCGCGCTTCGTCCAGGTCTTCTTCCTCGTCCTGCAGACTTGCCAGTTGCGCGCGTTCGGCGGTTGTCAGGGGCTTGTGGTACAGGTACTCCAGGGCGCAGGCAATGGTCATAAACCATTCGCCCAGGGGCTCCTGGAGAATGGTGTGCACCATGTCGCGGGCCCAGGCGGCGATTTCTATGCCGTCGCTCATGCTGTCCCAGTGCGGCAGGTCGTCGGCGTCGCGCGACAGCAGATGGTCCATCACCGCTGGCTGGGTGAAGCGAAAGGCCTGGTGCAAAACGACGACCACCATCTCCGGGCTGATCTCTATCATTTTCAGCAAAAAGTCCAGCTCCTTGCGCTTTTCGCCCAGGCGTTTGCGCAGCACATCGTTGCCCTCGGAGTCTGATGCCAGATCGTCGATTTCAGATTGGTAGACCGCGTACAGGTCCAGGAAATAGGGGGAAGTGCTCATGTCAATCTAGGTTTTTTGTGGGCTGAGCACAGAGTCAAAGTAGCGGGTCCATATCTCGCGTGCCGTTTCTGCCGGGTTGTCCAGCAGGTTGCGGCGGCGATTGTCGTCGTAGGCCTGGCGCTTGCTGTCGTCGGACAGCACTTCGTAGGCCTCTTGTACCGCACGAAAACGCGCTGCCGCGTCGGCTGCGTCGTTTCGGTCCGGGTGGTAGAGCGAGGCTTTTTGTCGGAAAGCCTTTTTGATGTCCGCCAGCGTGGCGTCGCTGGTAAGCCCAAGGGCGGTGTAATGGTCATTCATGCAGCCCGCCATTCTAGTTGCTGCACGGTTTAGTCATCCAGGCCCAGTCCATTCAGTATGCGGACCCGATTTTTCTCGACCCGCGCAGCGCGTGTGGCCGATTGTTTTGCGCCAGAAAAATGCAGCAGATAGGCCTTCTGTCGCCCTGGGGTCAGTGCATAAAAGGCTTCGGCCAATGCTGGCGACTGTTCCAGTTGTGTGCGGAATTCTTCGGCCACTTCGAACTGCGCCACGCCCTTCAGGGCCACCTTGGCACCCGACTTTTCCAGCGCCATGGCCTCCAGAATATAGGCACTGACCAGTGTTTCCTGCTGGCGGATCTGTGCCACTGACTCGAACCGGAGCTGCCGCGCCGCCTGCACATTGCGCGTCTGTTGCACCAGCAGGCCGGCAGCGTCTTTCAGCAAAACGCCTTTCATGAACAGCAAGGCGCAGTAGTCTTTGAAGCCGTGGATCAAGACCACCTTGCCGCCTGCCAGGTCATAGCAGGCCTGGCCCCACTTCAGCTCTTCATTCAGGCCGGCGGCCAGGCAGAGGGTGCGCAGGGCGGCAAATTCGCCGTGCCAGCGCTGCTCCTGGCCATGCACCTGGCTCACCAGTGGATTCATTCGTCCTCCGCGTCAACGCAACTTGGGCCGGAAATAGTAATCGATTGGATGCGCCAGCGCGGCTGCGACATTAATGGGTAATATCCGCAAGCCATAGTGCATTGCATTGCATTGCATTGCATTGCGTTGCGTTGCCGAACGTGGTGCTGGCATCGCCATCAAGGAGAAAACAATTGAGCTTGCTGACTGACATCAAGGCTTTGCTGGGTTCGTCCCGCACGGAAGATATTTCGCGCCACCAGGAAGACTTGCTGGCATCGTTGCTGGTGATGGCCTGGATGGTGGAAGCCCGCGATCCCTACACCGGCGGGCATTTGTGGCGCGTGTCGAAGTTTTCGCAACTGCTGGCGGGCCGGGCCGGGCTGGCGGAAAAAGAGGTCTCGCGCATCTCGGTCGGCGCGTTCTTGCACGACCTGGGCAAGATCAGCGTGCCTGACCACATTCTGGGCAAAAAGGACAAGCTCAGCGACGACGAATATGCCGTCATCAAAACCCACCCGGAGGTCGGCTGGCGCATGCTGGCCAGCCATCCGCTGGCCGGACTGGCCGAGGCAGCCATCCGGGCGCACCACGAAACACCGGACGGCAAGGGCTATCCACTTGGCTTGTCCGCCGAGCACATCGCAGTGGATGCCCGCATTGTGGGTATTTGCGATGCCTTTGACGCCATGACCAGCACCCGGCCTTACCGCAAGGGCATGCCGGTCGACAAGGCGCTGGACATCATTGAAGAAAATCTGGATCGCCAGTTCGACCGCACGCTGGGGGCGCTGTTCGTTGAGCTTGGCAGGAATGGCGAGCTGAACCACATTGTGGGCCACAGCGACCAGGGAATACCCTTGCAGCACTGTGTCATGTGCGGCCCCACGATCGCTGTGAAACGCTCGCACGCCATGGGCACGCATTTGTATTGCCCGTCCTGCACCGGGGAATACGTGGTGCAAAAAAGCCAGGGCACACTGCAGGTCACGCCCACAGGCAAGACCGGGTCGGCGGCGCAGCTGACGCCGCAAGTGGACCCGGACATCATCGTCGATGTGGTCCGGGCGTCGGCCCGCGCCTTGCTGTCCTAGCCCCCGGCGCCGCGCTGCCGGCGGCAGCTGGCTCCCTGCAACTGGCCCGAACTGTACCCAGACGAGGGGCACCCCCGATGCTAGATTGGAAACGGTTGTTAGCCGTCGAATAAACCTATGCAGCGGGGATGCCTCAGTGGATTTCTCAAACTTCAAGATCGCCACCAAAATTGGCGCTGGCTTTGCCACCATTGTGGCGATGATCATTGCCCTGGGCGCTACCGCCTGGTTCCAGCTGGGGGCGGTTGCTGCCGGTGAAGCGCAGCTGGCGGTCCACAATTTGCCGAACGTGGAAATGGCCGGCCAGATCCAGTCACTGGTGAATGCCATCCGGCGCCTGGAGGCGCGCCATGTGCTGAGCTACGACCTGAAAGACAAGGACGCACTGGAACAGGAAATGGCCACCGATCGCCAGCAGCTCGCCAGCATCGACCCGATTGCCAGTAGCCGCTATGCCTCGGCGCAGGAACAAAAAGCCTGGTCCGATTACCTGGTGCACCGCCAGCAGTGGTATGCCGAATGGGACAAGCTGCGCCCGTTCTCGCGCAAATCCAACGAAAGCCAGGAAGCCCAGGACTTTGCCGCCAAGGCCTTCAACAGCGACTCGCAAGCCAAATTCACGCTCAGCCTGAACGACGTTCAGTCGCTGAGCGACTACAACAGAAAGGTCGGAGCCGAGGCCTGGACCGAGGGCCAGCAAACCATCCAGGTGGCGCGCTGGACCGTGCTGATTGCCATTGCGCTGGCGGTGCTGCTGGCAGTTGCCCTGGCGCTGGTAATTGCCGGGGCTATTGCCCGGCCAATTGCCGCAGCGGTTCAGGTTGCCGGCGCGATTGCCCAGGGTGACATGACGGTGTCTATTGCGCAGCGCGGCCGCGACGAGACGGCCCAGCTGCTGCATGCCCTGGCCGGCATGCGCAGCGGCTTGGTGCGCGTGGTGTCGGATGTGCGCAAGGGCTCGGAAAGCGTGGCCCTGGCCAGTGCCGAGATTGCCAGGGGCAATCAGGACCTGTCGGCGCGCACTGAGCACCAGGCCAGTGCGCTGCAACAAACCGCTGCGTCGATGGAGGAACTCAGCGAACAGGTGCAACACAATGCGGCGAATGCCCAGCAGGCCAACCAATTGGCCAGTAGCGCCTCGGCGGTGGCAGTGCGCGGCGGCCAGGTGGTGGAGCGGGTGGTGGGCACCATGCGCGACATCAACAGCGCTGCCAAAAAGATTGCCGACATCATCGGCGTGATTGACGGCATCGCCTTCCAGACCAACATCCTGGCGCTGAATGCCGCCGTGGAGGCGGCGCGTGCCGGTGAGCAGGGGCGCGGCTTTGCCGTGGTGGCCAGCGAAGTGCGTTCGCTGGCCGGGCGCAGCGCCGACGCGGCCAAGGAAATCAAGAGCCTGATCCATGCCAGCGTGGAGCGCGTGGAACAGGGCACCCTGCTGGTCGATGAAGCCGGCAGCACCATGACCGAAGTGGTCGACGCGATCCGCATGGTCAGCGTCCTGGTGGGTGAAATCAACGCCGCCAGCAAGCAGCAAGCCTCGGGCGTGGCCCAGGTTGGCGCAGCCGTGCGCCAGATGGACCAGACCACGCAACAGAATGCGGCCCTGGTGGAGCAGATGGCGGCGGCGGGCCACAGCCTGAATTCCCAGGCCAGCGCGCTGGTGGAGGTGGTGTCGGTGTTCCGGCTGGAGCGCCAGGAGCTGCCGTTGCTGCGCTAACGGAGGCAGCTATGCGGGCGCAATGCTGCGGCGACGCGGAGCCGATGGCATGTTTCCTGGTGTTGTTAATGTGCCCGTCATAATTCCGTCATTCAAGTTGAGCGAAACTCGCCTACTGCGTTGGCCAGATGCGCCTTGCCAGTCAAGGCGCTGTGCGCCTGAAAGTCCGCTGGCAAGCCTGGCTTGCCATGCGGCTATTCATTACTAGATTCGTTGGAAAAATGACATGCCAGAAATCACCAGTCCGCGAATGCGTGGCGCGATCGGCCGCGCCTTTAGACAGCTCGGCAGCGCCGCGCTACTTATCGCCTGTGCGGCGTCTGTCTGCGCCGAGGGCGCCGGTATCCACGGGGCCGGCTCTACTGCGGCGGCCCTGATCTACCAGGGGTGGGCCCGGGATTACCAGGTCTTGAGTGGGGTGGCGCTGAATTACGAAGCCGTGGGCTCTGGCGCCGGCATGCAAAGGATTCGCGCCCGTGAACTCGATTTTGGCGCGACCGACGTGGCGCCCAGCGAAGCCGAGCTGGCCCGCGATGGCCTGATCCTGATTCCGATTGCCATTACTGGCATCGCACCGGTGTTCAACCTGCCCAAGTTCAATGACCAAGCATTGCGTCTCAGCGGCGACGTGCTGGCACAGATATTCCTGGGACAGATCAAGCGCTGGAACGCCAGCGAAATTGCCGATCTGAATCCGGGCGCCCGGCTGCCGGATGCGCCGATCACGGTGGTGGTGCGTGCCGATGGCTCGGGCACGTCCTACCACTTTGGCGACTACCTGGGCAAGGTCAATCCCAACTGGCAGTCGAAAATGTCCGCCAAGACCAGTTATGTCTGGCCTTCGGACTTTGTCGCGGTCAAAGGCAGCACGGCCGTCGTCAAGGCCGTGCGTGACACCCCGGGCAGCATTGGCTATGTTGACTTTGGTTATGTCAAGGAGTCCCATCTGGCGGTGGTGCAGATGCGCAATGCCGATGGCGAATATCCCAAGCCCTCGGCCGCTGCTTTTCGGGCCGCGCTTATGAACAGCGACTGGGTCCGCGTCGGCGCCTTCAGCAGCACCCTGACCGATAAACACGGCAAGGACACCTGGCCGCTGACCATGGGCACCTACGCGCTGATTCCAGGTGTGGTGGACAATGCCGTGCAGTCGGCGAAGACCCTGAACTATTTCACCTGGGCCTTGCTGAAAGGCGACAGCGTGGTGCAGGAAAACAACTTTGTGCGCCTGCCCGACCGGGTCCAGGCGGCGGCATTCCGGGCCCTTGTCAGCGTCAGGGACAAGACCGGAAAAGCGGTACCGGTCAGCATGAACTGAGCGCGCTTTCCGTCTCCGACGGCGCCGCGAATGGCCGCTGCTGGCCGCTCAGCTGGCAGGTTTGCGTACCATCGGCGCCAGTCCGGACAGCCGCGCGACCTTGCCAAGCAAGGTGTCCCGGTCAAACGGTTTGACAACAAAATCGGCGGCGCCGGATTTGAGGCACTGCACCACGGTGTTGCCCTCACTTTTGCCAGAGACCATCACCAGCGGTGTGCTGACCAGGTGCGGCATGGTTTTTATGCGGCGCAAGGTTTCCAGTCCATCCATGCCGGGCATTTGTACGTCCATCAGAATCAGATCGACATGGGCCCGGCGCAGGAAATTCAGCGCGTCGGCGCCGCCGCTGGAGTAGGTCAGTTGAAACAGTTCGCTGGTCAGTATCTTGGCAATGATCTTGTGTTGAAACGTGTCGTCATCGACCACCAGGATCATGGGTTTGACTTGCGCTGCCAGCGCGGTCAGGGCGCGAATCGATTCCAGCGGGGCGGTGCTGCGCTGCTGAAATTCAGCCGTCCAGCGTTCTACCGGCTGGACCGCTTGGCGGACTGCCTGAAACTGTGGCTCGATCTGTTCCTGGCGCAGGCGCGCCAGTTCGCCCTGCAGGCCGTCGACCGTTGTCCGGCCCGCAGCATCGGTGCTGGCGCGGTGGTCCATGGTGCGTGAAAAGCTGTCCAGCGCGCCGCGCACTTCGCGCTGCGCCGTGTCCACGGCCAGCTGGGCCGCCTGGGTGTGCTGCAGGCCGGCGCTGCTGAATTGCGCCAGCAGCGTTTCCAGCTCGGCCAGACGCCGGGCTTGCGCCGCGAACTGGGCCGCTGCCGGGCTGTCATGGTGAAAGTGCTGCAAATCACGTTGTGCCAGGTGAATCGCCATGGCCAGACGTGGTGCGTCATAGTTCATCGGCCAAAACAGCACGTAGTCATCGAAATACTGCTTGAAGCACAGGCGTGACACCCGCTGCACCTCGTCCTTATCGCACAGGACAATGGTGCGGTGCGGCTGCGCCGACACTTTGCTGCTGTGGCGGTACAGACCCAGGTAGTAGCGCTCCGAGGCCTCCACGGTTTTGAACGCCAGCACCAGCACATCGGGACTTTGTTGTTCGAAATCGGCCACCGCGCGCGCTTCCAACACCGAAATGCCGATGTGCGCAAAATCTTTGTCCAGCAGGCGTTTGACCAGGTCGGCGTCGGACGGGGTGTCCGACGCAATCAGAATGGTCGGGCCGCTGGCACTCACAGGGTGTCCTGTGGTTGCAGCGCCGCGCTCGCAGCGATGCGTTGTTGCCAGTGCGTGTGCCACTGCCAGAGTGCGGGCGCGGGCATCGGTCGGGCAATGTAGTAGCCCTGTGCCAGGTCGCAGCCGGTGTGTTTCAGAAAGTCCCAGTCGGCTTGGTCTTCCACCCCTTCGGCGACGACTTCCATGCCGAGTTCCTTGGCCAGGCCCAGGCTGGCAAAGAACAGGGCGCGGCTGGTTTCGTTGGCGTGCGCGCCGTGCACAAAACCGCGGTCTATTTTTAATTCTTCAAACGGCACATCGCGCAACTGCGCCAGGGACGAGTGGCCGGTGCCAAAGTCGTCAATCGACAGGCGGAAGCGGCGCAACCGCAAGCGCGTCAAGATCTCCAGCGGCGCGCGCACATCGCGCATCAGGCGGCTTTCGGTCACTTCCAGCACGATGCTTTGCGGCGCCACGCCGGCGGCCTGGGCCCGGGCGCAGACAAAGTCCGGAAAGTCGAGCGCGCGCAAATTGTCCATCGACACATTGATGGCAACGCGCAAGGGCAAGCCGTGGGCCTGCCATGCGGCGCTGTCGGCCAGGGCCTGCACCAGCACGGTATGGGTCAGGTCGTCGATCAGGTCGTGTTCTTCGGCGACGTCAATGAATTGGTCTGGAAAGACCATGCCGTCGGTCGGATGGCGCCAGCGCACCAGTGCCTCGACACCGATTAGCGCAGCGGTCCGCACCGAGACCTTGGGTTGGTAGTAGTTGGTCAATTCGCCCTGGGCGATGGCCTGGCGCAGGCGCTCGGCGTCGTAGCGTTTGCGCGGTGTTGCCGCTGCTGCATGCGGGGCGCCGGTCCAGCCCGCCATTAGTTGGGCCAGCGCCTGCGGCGATACCGGTTTGTGCAAGCTGCCAAGGATTTCAATCCGGTGGGCCTGCACCAGGGTGCGGGCGGTTTGCAAGGTGCGCTCATCCTCCCCGCTGACCAGAATCAGGCTGCCGGCATAGCCATGCTCGACCAACCGGCGCACAAATTCCATGCCGTCCATGCCGGGCATATTCAGGTCGCACAGAATCAGCGCCGGCACCTTCCCGGCGTGCTCCAGCAAGCCCAGCGCGGCGACGCCGTTGTCGCAGGTGGTGATGTGGCTAAAGCCCTGATTGCGCAGCAAGTGGGCCAGCAGTTTGAGCATGAAGGGTTCGTCGTCGAGAACCACGACATGCATGTCGAGCGCGCGCGTCATTGGGGGTGTTCCTTGGTTGGGGCGGCCAGCGTTGCGGCAAGCAGCCGCTGCACCAGGTCCATTTCGGTGATCAGTTGGGCGTGTACCGCCGCCAGTGCGGCCAGTGGCGTTTCACTGCCGCGGGCTTCCAGTTCCGCGCAGCATGCACCGAGTGGCAGGGCACCCACGGCGCGTGCGGCCGACTTGAGCTTGTGGGCGGCAGCCACCAAGGCCTGCGCGTCGGCGCTGGAAAACGCCAGCGCGATGTCTGCCGCCAGTTGCTGCAGACTGTGGCCAAAGTCGCGCAAAAATTCGGCGATCACCGGCGGCTCGTTGCCGACCTGGGCGCGCAAAATATCCAGGTCCAGTGCGGCGGACGTGGCCAACGTTGTTGTAGTGGCGGGAGGGGCCGCGACCACGGCAGCTGGCAGCCACTTGTCCAGCAGCCCTTGCAGATCGGCCAGCGGGGTGGGCTTGCTCATGTAGTCGTCCATGCCCAGGGCGCGGCAGCGATCGGACTCCCCCTTCAGCGCATTGGCCGTCAGCGCAACAATCGGAATGCGTGGAAGCGCGGTTTGCAGCGCTTCCTCCGCACGGATCGCTGCGGCCAGCTGGTAGCCGTCCATGCGTGGCATGTGCAGGTCCGTAATCAGCAAGCCGTAGTCACCACTGCGCCATAGCTGCAGGGCGTCTTGTCCGTCACCCGTCAGGTCGGCGGTGAAGCCTAGCAACAGCAGTTGCTGCATGATGACTTTCTGGTTCATGGCGTTGTCTTCGGCCACCAGAATCAGACGCCGCAGGCGGCGTGCCTCTTCGCGCGATAAGGCGCTGGGCGGTAGCTGCGAAGGGCGGTCCGCTTCGCTGGACAGCGCATCCTGGTAGGGCAGCCGACCGGCCGCCATAGCGACGGCACGCAGCAAGGCGGCGCGGGTCAGCACATTGCCGTCGACCGAGACACTGTCGGCGGTGAACTGCAGCGGATAGCGAGTCGGTCCGTGCCCAATGATGACAAAGCGGGTGTCGGCCTGGGCATTGTTGCGGGCCTTCGCGCGCAGGGTTTCCACCGGGCTGCCGTGCTCGGCGGCGATGTTCACCACCCAGACCCACAGGCCCGCGGGCAGCAGCGGCACGAGTGTGGTCGCTGCCGCCAGGTCATGCACCTGGCGGACTTGCGCGCCTGCGCTGGCAAGATAGCGCAGCAGATCGCCGGACAGGGTCCCGCCGTTGCCGACGATCAGGCAGTTCAAGTCCGCAACCGGTGATGGGGCCGCCAGTGCCGCCCCATGTTCGGCAGGCAGGGGGAAGGACAGTTGCACGGTAAACGTGGAGCCGCTGCCGGGCGTGCTGCGGACCTTAATCTGCCCGCCCATCAGTCGCACCAGGTTGGACGAGATGGCCAACCCCAGCCCGGTGCCGCCAAAGCGCCGGGTGGTCGAGGCATCGGCTTGGGTGAAGGCGTCAAACAGGTGGGCCAGCGTGGCTTCGTTCATGCCGATGCCGTTGTCCAGCACCTGAAATTCCACATCTGCGCGGTCGGTGCTACGGTGTGCTAGGACGGCACGCACGACGACCCGGCCGGTGGGCGTGCGATTGCCAGAAAATTTGATGGCGTTGTTGACCAGATTGATCAGCACCTGGCGCAAGCGCAACGAGTCGCCCAGCACCTGCTCCGGGAGTTGCGGATCGGTGAATAGCGCCAATTCCACTTGTTGCTTTTCAGCCAGGCGATTGAGCATGGCGCAGACGCGCTCCACCACGTCGGCAATGCCCAGCGGCTCACTTTCGATATCGAGGCGGCCGGCTTCAATTTTGGAGAAGTCGAGGATGTCGTCAATGATGGACAGCAGGGACTGTGCTGCCTCGCGCATCAGGTCCACCATGGCGACCTGGTGGCTCTTCAGGCTGGAGCGTGCCAGTACGTCAATCATGCCGATGACGCCATTCATGGGGGTCCGGATTTCATGGCTCATGGCCGCCAGAAACTCTGACTTGGCTTGCAGCGCCGCGTCTGCGGCATTGCGCGCATCTTCCAGTTCCTCGTTGCGCTGGCGTTCGCGTTCGTGGGCGTTGGCCAGGTCGGCGTACAGGCGCACGTTTTTCAACAGCAGCACGATCAGCACGAAGGACGATGCCAGCAGGCCGTAGACCCGCCCGGAATAAAAACCGAGATCAAAGCGCGCGGCGTTCAGCACCGCGGCCAGCGCCACGTCAAATAGCATGGCTACCAGCGACACCATCAGCCACAGGTCGAGCACCGAGCGGGTTGGTTGTTGCCAGACCCGCAGCAAGGCCCACAGCACCAGTGCCCAGGTGACGGTGGCCACCAGCTGTTTGCCGGAATCGTCCTGATTGCCACGCATGATGACCGGCAGGTAGCCGTGGCCCTGGGTGGTCAGCAGCATGACGCCAACACACAGCAGCACGGTCAGGGCCAGCGCGGGCACTGCCAGCCTGCGCGCAGACTGGGGCGTGGCGCTAGCACTGCTGTCTGTTGCCAGCGCCTGCTGCTTCAGCTGCAGATAGGCCAGGATAAACAGCGGAAATCCGCCGTGCCAGATAAAGTACAGCCAGGCAGTGGTTTGCGGGCCGGCGCCGAATGCCCCGGTGGGCGTGAACAGCCCGGGAAAGCTCAGCGCATGCGCAATGGCCATGCCGGCGCTGAAGACGTAGCCACAGGCCAGCGCCAGCAAGGCCTGCGCGCGCAGGAATTTGTATTGCCCCAACAGCAGCACGGCGGTGATGAGGTCATTGGTGACAATGGCGGACTGATAGATCGGAATAAATGCCGGCAGTTGCGGCATGGCCACGCGTGCAAAGGGCGCGGCGGCAAGAAAGAACACGACCGAAACTGCCAGCGCGCCAAGCGCCATTTGCCGATTTCCGGTATCGGCAGGCAAGGTATATAAATAGGCCGACCAATGGTCGCGCGCAACCTGATTTTTGCCCGGCACAGATACTCCCGAATGATCTCAATGCGGTGCGCAGCCCCGTCGCCTGGATCGGGCTGGCGCAATGGCGAAAATATGGAAACTATTTGTAATTAATTTGCGTGCAGCTTAATTGAATAGTTCGGAGCTTGCAATATGCGGCGCGGATAAATGAATGTAAAAATTTTGACTGCAAAAGCCGGAGTCGCACTTGAATAACTATATGGTTATTCGCCAAATGCTAATGGATGTCATTTGAGCCGGCTGGCGCTGCACTGGGGTTTCCTGCGCTTGGCGGATGGGCCGTAACGGCAAGGCCGGGTTGCTAAAGTTTGGCGCCAGCAATAGCCGCTGTGGTAATCGCATGCCTAGTTAATTTGCTTATATGCTGAATACCTTTGTAGGCATATTCCTACAAATATGCTATTTGTAATAAATCGAAATGGCGATGCGTGCTGCCTTGGCGGCTTTTATATTTGATATATGCACTTGAAATGATGAAAACTGCAGGCGCGGTTTGTCTGCGATTTATGCACATTTGATATGCGGTAAATATCCGCGGCATGGCAAGTGGAACGCCGCGCTCGCTTTGCAGCCGGCGCATTTTCTGCCGCCCAGCCTCCTACGCTCCGGCGGTGGTGCTGCCCAGGCCCTGGCTTGCCGGCAACTGGTTCAACAGGCTGAATTTCAACTCCGCCGACTGGCTGGCGCCCGCCGCTGTGCCCGCCGGGTTGCTGGCGTTCAGCTGCACCGGTTGGTGGAACTGGCCTTGGTGCAGCAGCGCTAGCAGGTTCTTCAAATCGTCGGCAAACGGAATCGCCGGCCCTGTGCTGGCTGCTGGAGCCGTGGCCGTGGCAGTGGCCGGACTGGCGCTGCTGGGCGGGATCGGGTTGATCACGTTGCCGCTGGTGTCCGACGCCGCTGCGCTATTCGACTGGGTCGTGACGCTGCTTTGTTCCGTGTCCTGGATTTGTACCTCCACCTGGAACGTGAAGCGCTTGCCATCGGCGGTCTGCAGCGTTCCGGTACCGACGAATTCGGAGGCGTCCTGCAGCGTGGCAGTCGCCGAGCGGGTTTGGCCTTGTCCGTTGCTGCTGGTTTTTTCGGTGCTTGAATAGCTAGAGCTGGCGGATAGCTGGTCGCTACTCAGGCTCAGTTGCATGGAGTTGGCGGCGTCACCAAACAGGCTCTTGGCGAAGTTGCTGACAAACTGCAGTGCGGCACTTTCGGTGGCCTGTCCGAGTTGCGCGGCGCGCTGCATCAGGGTCGCGCTGGGGCTGCTGTTCTGGCTGGAAAGTATTTTTGCGTTGCTGGACAGCGAAACCGAGTCGCTATAGGCCGACGGCGCATTGCTGGCACTGGCCACTGCCGAGGACGTTGCCGGCAAGGCGCTCTTGCCGGCGCTATTCAGAGCCGACAGGAGTGATGTGTCCCAGGGCGGGGCGTAGGCATTTCCGCTAGCCGATACAGCGCTCATGATTCCCCCACCTAATAAAAACCGAACCAGTCTCTTGTCTCGGCAAAATTTCCGGGAACCTTAGCTTTTTTTGCTCCGCAGTGGCCCGGCATGGCTATTTGCAGCACCGCCGGAGCCGCGCGAAGAGTGCTATTCGGTGGCCCGCCAGCGCCGATAGGACAAGTTTGGTAACATAACCAAAATGCACGCACAGCCCTGTACTTCAGCCGCTATCGCCGGGAAAACCAAGGCTGATGTCAAGGCGCGTCTGCTCAATGCTGCCGTTGAAGTAGTGCGTAACGAAGGTATTCACGCACTGACCCAGGCCCGTGTATCCAGTGTTGCCGGCCTGCGCCAAAGCCACCTGACCTATTACTATCCGACGCGCAAGGCCTTGCTGACAGCAATTGCCGAGGCGTGTGCCGAGATTACGGTGTGCAACATGGGCAATACCGAAGAAGCCGATTTGCCACCGAGCCTGGCGCAGTATTTCGAGTTTGTAGCCGCCAAAATGAGCGACCCCTCGCTGTGCCGCATTCTGGTCGCGCTGACCTATTCGTCAGAAGAAGATGCGTCCCTGAAAGTCTGGATGCAAGATTTTCGCCGGCGTGCATTGCAGCGCTTTCGCAAGTCCTTGCAGCACTATGGCGTGGCGCTGACGGAGAGCCAGCTGGCCATGTTCTATGCCCTGGTGACCGGACTATCCGTGGTCCATCTCTCGGAATCCACAGAACAATCAGCACGTGAATTGCGCCGCCTGTTTTTGCTGGCGGCGAAACAACTGGTGGCTTTGGCCCCGCAAGCCGCAGCACCCGCCGTTCGACGCAAGAAAGCGCCAGCCCCTATGCCCAAACCCAATGCCGTATGTCTAGATTGACCCCCCCACCTGTCGCCCGTCGCCTGACGCCCCTGGCACTGAGTCTTGCGCTCGCCGCCTGTGCCGTCGGTCCACACTACCAGACCCCGGGCGCCGCGCCGACCGAGGCCGCAGCCCAATACACCGAGGGCGCGCTGGCGCCACACACGGTTGCGGCACAGGGCACCGATGGCGCAGCACAGCAATTTGGCGTGGGCCAGGACATTCCTGCGCAATGGTGGACCTTGTTCCAATCCAGCGCGCTGGACCAGCTGGTGCGCCAGGCGATGGACCAGAACCCATCGCTGGCGGCTGCCCAGGCCGCGCTGCGCCAGGCCGAAGAAAGCTATTCCAGCGTATCGGGCAGTTTGAATGCGCCGGCGGTGAGCGCCGGTCTGACGGCTGGGCGGCAGCGTTCGTCGGCGCTGAATTCGGGTGTCCCCGGGGGCGTGGAATACAGCCTGTACAACGCCTCGGTGAACGTCAGCTATTCGGTCGATGTGTTTGGTGCCAACCGCAGCACGCTGGAAGGCCAGCAGGCCGCCATCGACTACCAGCGCTTCCAGGTGGAAGCCACCTATCTGACGCTGAGTGCGAATGTGGTGACTGCGGCCATTCGCGAAGCCTCGCTGCGCGCGCAACTCAAAGCCACCCAGGACATGCTGCAGGACCAGGCCAGCCAACTCGCTGTGGTTGAGCAGCAATATGCCGCTGGCGCCGTGCCACTGGCGGCAGTGCTGGCGCAGCGCAGTGCTCTGGCGGGTTTCCGCGCCGGTATTCCGGCGCTGGAAAAATCGCTGGCGCTGACGCGCCACCAGTTGGCCGTGCTGGCGGGCCAGGCGCCGGGCCAGGCGGCGCTGGCTGCCTTCGATCTGGATTCACTGAAGTTGCCACAACAGCTGCCGCTGTCGCTAGGCTCCGACTTGCTGCGCCAGCGCCCGGACATCCGGGCCAGCGAAGCCTTGTTGCACCAGGCCTCGGCGCAGGTGGGTGTGGCCACGGCAAATTTGTATCCCCAGTTCAATTTGACGGCGAGCATGAGTTCCACCGCCACCGACCCGAGCCAGCTGTTTGACGCCGCCGCGGCCGGCTGGAGTTTGCTGGGGGGAATTACCCAGCCGCTGTTCAATGGCGGAGCGCTGGATGCCAAGCGCCGAGCCGCACAAGCCGGCTATGAAGCGGCGCAAAGCCAGTACCGCAGTGTCGTGCTGCAGGCCTTTCAGAATGTGGCCGACAGTTTGCGCGCGCTGGAGTTTGATGCCAGCACGCTGCAGCAGCAGGCCGAGGCGCTTAATGCCGCCAAGCAATCGTTGGACCTGAGCCAGCGCCAATACGAACTCGGCGCGCTCAGCTATCTGGCCTTGCTGGATGCGCGGCGCAGCTACCAGCAGGCCAATATCAACTGGGTCAGTGCGCGGGCTGCGCGCTATGCCGATACGGCGGCCCTGTTTCAGTCCCTGGGCGGCGGTTGGTGGAACCGGCCTGCGGCCGCGCAGCCGGCGCTGCCGGCCCCCATTGCAGATCATTGAATCGTAGGAGAACTTTATGACCAAACGCATGTTCATCATGCTCGGAGCAATCGTGGTGCTGGTGGCGGCGCTGGCGTTCGGCTTCTATTTGCATATCCAGAAGCTGATGGCAGCTTCGCCCAAGCCGGGGCCGCAAACCGTGACCAGCATGAAAGTGCCGGCGCTGGAGTGGCAACCGCAGTTGAATGCCGTCGGCAGCCTGGTGGCGGTGCACGGTGTCGATCTGGCGGCGGAAGTGGCGGGCCTGGTACGCACTGTCAACTTCCATTCCGGCCAGGAAGTAGCGGCCGGACAGGTGTTGCTGCAGCTGAATGCCGACGCCGACCTGGCGCAATTGCATATCGCCGAAGCGGCTGCCGAGTTGTCCGGCCTGGTGTACCAGCGTGACCAGGCGCAGCTCGAGGCCAAGGCCATCAGCCAGGCACAGTTCGATGCCGATGCTGCCGACCTCAAAGGCAAGAAGGCGCAAGTGGCGCAACAGCAGGCGCTGGTCGACAAGAAAACCATTCGCGCGCCATTCGCCGGGCGCCTGGGTATCAGCACCGTCATGCCGGGCCAGTATGTGAATGCGGGCGACAAGTTTGTCACGCTGCAGAGCCTGAACCCGATTCTGGTGGATTTCAATTTGCCGCAGCAGCGTTTGTCGCAACTGAAAGTGGGCCAGCCGATCGATCTGGCAGTGGACGCCTATGCCGGCGCTGCCCTGGCCGGAAAAATCAGCACCATCAATCCACGTGTCGATGCGAATACCCGCAATGTGCAGGTGGAAGCCACGCTGGACAACAGCAAGCACCAACTCTTGCCCGGCATGTTCGCCAATGTGGCCGTCAATGTGGGCGCCAAGGGCCGTTTCCTGACCCTGCCGCAAACCGCGATTGCCTACAACCCTTACGGTGCCACCGTGTTCGTACTGAAGCCCGATAGCGCCAACCCGAAGCAGTTGGTGGCGCAACAGGTATTTGTCACCACCGGCTTGACCCGGGGTGACCAGGTGGCGGTGCTGAAAGGCCTGGAAGAAGGCCAGGAGGTGGTGACCAGCGGTCAGATGAAGCTGAAAAATGGCACCCCGGTGGTAGTGGACAACACGGTGCAGCCGGCCAACAGCCCGAACCCCAAGCCGCAAGAACACTGAAGCACGGCCATGAATTTCACTGACCTATTTATTCGCCGACCGGTGCTGGCCTCAGTGGTCAGCCTGCTGCTGGTGGTGCTCGGACTGCGCGCGCTCTTCAGCCTGCCGGTTAACCAATACCCGCGCACGCAAAATGCCGTGGTGACGGTATCCACCGCCTACTACGGTGCCGACGCGCAAACCGTGGCTGGATTTATTACGCAGCCGCTGGAGTCGGCGATTGCGCAGGCCCAGGGCATTGACTATCTGTCCTCGTCCAGCAGCAGCGGTGTGTCCACCATCACCGCCACGCTGCGTTTGAACTACGATGCCAATCGGGCCTTGACCGAAATCAATACCCAGGTGGCTTCGGTCAAAGGCCAGTTGCCAGCGCAGGCGCAGCAGCCGGTGTTGACGGTACAAACCGGACAGACCACTGACGCCATGTACATCGGCTTCTACAGCGATGTGCTGCCGACCAACAATGTCACCGATTTTCTGAGCCGCGTGGTCAAGCCCAAGCTCGATGCGGTGCCTGGCGTACAGACCGCCGAACTGCTCGGTGCGCGGCAGTTTGCCTTGCGTGCCTGGCTTGACGCCGATCGCATGGCGGCGCACAACATTACGGCCGCCGATGTCAGCGCCGCGCTGGCCAGCAACAACTACCTGGCGGCGCTCGGTGCCAGCAAGGGCCAGATGGTCACGGTGCCGCTGACGGCGGGTACCGATCTGCATTCGGTGCAGGAGTTCAACCAGCTGGTGGTCAAACAAAGTGGCGATTCGCTGGTGCGACTGGAAGATGTGGCCAACGTTACGCTGGGCTCGGAAAACTACGATTTCAACGTGGCCTTCAGTGGTGAGCGTTCGGTGTTCGTGGGTATCAAGGTGGCGCCCGAGGCGAATATTCTGGACGTGGCCAAGAGCGTGCGCGCAGCGTTCCCGGAAATCCAGGGCCAGTTGCCGGCCGGTGTGACCGGACAAATTGTGTATGACTCGACCGAGTTTATTAACACCTCTATCAGCGAAGTGATCAAGACCCTGGTCGAAGCGCTGCTGATTGTGACGGTGGTGATTTTCCTGTTCATGGGCAACTTCCGCGCCGTGCTGGTGCCGGTGATAGCCATGCCCTTGTCGCTGATCGGCACTTTTTTCATGATGTTGATGCTGGGCTATTCCATCAATCTGCTGACACTGCTGGCGTTGGTGCTGGCAATCGGCCTGGTGGTGGACGATGCCATCATCGTGGTGGAAAACGTTGACCGGCACATGCGCGAGGAAGGCAAGACCCCGATGGAAGCGGCGCTGATGGCGGCGCGCGAACTCGGCAGTCCGATTCTGGCGATGACGGTGGTGCTGATTGCGGTGTATGTGCCGATTGGCTTTCAGGGGGGGCTGACCGGCGCCCTGTTCTCCGAATTTGCATTTACGCTGGCCGGTGCCGTGGCGGTGTCGGGCCTGGTCGCGCTGACCTTGTCGCCAATGATGTGCTCGCGCATATTCCGGCCGGACCAGGACAACGGCCGCTTTGTGCACTTCATTGACAACGTATTCGGTCGCTTGCGCGGTGCCTATGAGCGCACCTTGCACAGCTTGTTGAATACCTGGGTCGTGCTGATTGTGATGGCCTTGATATTGTTTGGACTGATGGGCCTGATGATGAAGATGTCGCAATCCGAACTGGCGCCGGAAGAGGACCAGGGCATTGTGATGTCGCAGGTGGTGGGCATGCCGAATGCCACGTCCGACCAGATGCAGACCTACGCCAACCAGGTGTTCCAGGTGGCCAAGGGCATTCCTGAATACAAGCAGATGTTCCAGATCACCGGCGTGCCCACGCTGAACTCGGGCATTGGTGGCGTGCTGGTGAAAACCTGGGACGAGCGGGTGCGCAGCGCCAAGGAAATCCAGAAGGATTTGCAGGCGCAATGGAACAAAATTGCCGGCGCGCGCGTAGCGGCGTTTCAGTTTCCGCCGCTGCCGGGTGCTTCCGGTTTGCCGGTGCAGTTTGTCATTACCACCACCGAACCGTTTGAAAACCTGAATCAGGTGACGCAGGCGGTGCTGGACAAAGTGCGTGCCTCCGGCAAGTTCTATTTTGTTGACGTTGATTTGAAGCTCGACAAGCCGCAGGTCAACGTGGTGGTTGACCGCGACAAAATTGCCGCGCTGGGGCTGACGCAGCAGGATGTCGGGCAGGCGCTCGGCGCCGCACTGGGCGGTGGCTATGTGAACTATTTTTCGATTGCCGGGCGCTCTTACAAAGTGATTCCGCAAGTGCAGCAGACCGACCGTCTGAACCCGGACAAGTTACTTGATTTCTATCTGCGCCTGCCCGGTGGCGGCCAGGTGCTGGCCAGCACGGTGGCCCACGTGCAGTCGGAAGTGGTGCCGGAATCGATCAGCCGTTTCCAGCAGCTCAACTCGGCGACCATCTCCGGTGTGTCGGGCGCTTCGCAGGGCGAAGTGCTGGACTATATGCGCAGCGTGGTGAAGGCAGTGGCGCCTAGCGGCTATACCGTGGACTACGCCGGACAGTCACGCCAGTACATGCAGGAGTCGGGCGGCTTTGTTGTCACCTTGCTGTTTGCAGTGGTGATTGTGTTCCTGGTGCTGGCGGCGCAGTTTGAGAGCTTCCGGGACCCGATCGTGATTCTGGTCTCGGTGCCGCTGGCGCTGTTTGGCGCAATGATTTTCATCTTCCTGGGCTTTTCCTCGATCAATATTTATACCGAGGTCGGATTGGTGACCCTGATGGGCCTGATCAGCAAGCACGGTATTTTGATTGTTGAGTTCGCCAACCACTTGCGTGCAGCGGGCAAGAGCAAACGGCAGGCGATTGAAGAAGCCGCCAGCACGCGCCTGCGGCCGATTTTGATGACCACGGCGGCGATGGTGTTTGGTGTATTGCCGTTGGTCATTGCCTCGGGTGCTGGCGCCGCGGGCCGCCAGGCCATGGGCCTGGTGATTTTTAGCGGCCTGTCGATTGGCACCTTGTTCACCCTGTTCGTGGTGCCGGCGATGTACATGCTGCTGGCGAAAAAGGGCGAGCCTGATCTGGCCAGCTAAGTGCCGGGCAGGAACTTCCTGGAAGGGCTGGGGCGCGCAATCGCCCCAGCCCTTTTTTTCGACCAGGCACTTAGTGCCCGTGCTGCGCCTGCTGGCACAAACACTCCAGCCCCTCGGTAATTTTTTGCATGGCCTGCTGGGTCAGTACTTCGAACACCTGCTGGTATTCGAATTGAAACTCCCACAGCAGTTGGGTTAACTGGCTGTCGCGGGACAGGCAGGATACATAGCCGTGGCGTTCATCGGGCTGCGCCACCCCGATTTGCTGGCGCGGCAAGCGTGCCCAGGCATAGGTTTCTGCGCAGGGCTGTGCCAGGCTTATTCCGAGCACCTGGCACGCCGCTTTGTTGTGACGCAGCGTGAAATCCACCCGCTCAATCGACTCGGCGTGCGGCAACTCAATCCAGCAGTGGTAGTTGCGCAGGTCGGACAGCTGCTTCGCCGCATCCAGATCAATTTGTGGTGGTGTGATGGTGTGGGACCCGCCGGTCACCAGCGGAATGCGCTGGCTGCCAGACACCGGGATAAAACCATCGCCTGTCAGACGGCAGAGGCACTTGGCGCCGACGATGGCGTAATGGGCACAGCGTGACTCCAGGCCGTTGGGATAGCGTTGATAGGCATCAGCAATGACCGAATGAACTGCCGCATCGATGACATCTCTGACCTCGAGTGGAATCATGAATTGCTCTAAGTAAATGAAAACGCACACGCGTCCGGGCACGGCAGCGCTTGCCGGGCAACAGCAGCGCCGGGAACCAGGGCTCCCCGCCTCCTGTAGATCGGCACATTTCATCCAATCTTTACCTGAAGTTTGCCAAGCGGATACAAAACCTTCGCTTGGCAGCCTTTTTCAGCCATTCCTGGCCCAGGCCGTGGCCTGCTAGTGCCCCAGCACCTTGGACAGAAAGGCGCGCCCGCGCTCGCTCTGCGGCTGGCTGAAAAAGGCGTGGGGATCGTTCTGCTCGACAATCTGGCCCTGGTCCATGAACAGGACGCGGTCGGCCACCGCCTTGGCAAAGCCCATTTCGTGGGTCACGCACAGCATGGTGATGCCCTGCTCGGCCATTTCTATCATCACGTCCAGCACCTCCTTGATCATTTCCGGATCGAGTGCCGAAGTGGGTTCATCGAACAGCATGATTTTCGGCTTCAGACACAGGGCACGGGCAATCGCTACCCGCTGCTGCTGACCACCGGAGAGCTGCAAGGGGTATTTGGCTGCCTGGTCGGCGATGCGCACGCGCTGCAGCTGCTCCATGGCAATGGCCTGTGCCTCTTGCTGCGGCAGTTTGCGCACCAGCACCAGTGCGAGGCTCAGGTTTTCCAGCACGCTCAGGTGCGGAAACAGATTGAATTGCTGAAACACCATGCCGACTTTCTTGCGCACGGCATCGATCACCTGGAGGTCGTCGCTGAGCTCCATGCCGTCAACCCAGAGCCGGCCCTGCTGGTGTTCTTCCAGACGGTTGATGCAGCGGATCAGGGTCGATTTGCCGGAACCCGAGGGGCCGCAAATCACAATGCGTTCGCCGGGGCGCACCTGCAGGTCGATGTCGCGCAGCACATGGAACTGCTTGCCGTACCACTTGTTTACTTTGTCAAAACGGATGATGGCCTCAGACATGGGGATTCCTTAGCGCGACTGGCTGCGCTGGAGTTGGGTTTCGATCCAGCGGCTGTAGCGCGACATGGCGAAGCAGAAGACAAAATAGACCAGCGCAATGAAGAGGTAGCCTTCCAGCTTGAACGGGCGCCAGTTGGCATCCGAGTTGAAGGCCAGACCCATGGCGCCGGACAGCTCGTACAGGCTGACCACGGTGACCAGCGAAGTGTCTTTGAAGGTGGCGATGAAGTTATTGACGATGCCTGGCAGCACCAGCGCCAGGGCCTGCGGCAAAACGATGTTGCGCTGGGTTTGCCAGTACGACAGGCCAAGGCTGGCGGCGGCTTCGATTTGCCCGCGTGGCAGCGCCTGCAGGCCGCCGCGAATCACTTCTGCCATATAGGCCGCGGCAAACAGGGTGATGCCGGCCAGCACGCGCAGCAGCACGTCGGGCTGCCAGCCGGGCGGCATCAGCAGCGGAAACATGAAGGAGGCCATGAACAAGACCGAAACCAGCGGCACGCCGCGTACCAGTTCGACATAGAGACTGCAGATGCTGCGCAGCGCCGCCAGCTGCGAGCTGCGTCCGAGCGCCACCAGCAGCGCCAACGGGAACGCCATGGCCATCGACAGTGCGGCCAGCAGCAGGGTCAGCGGCAGTCCGCCCCAGTGCTCGGTTTCGACCCGTGGCAGTCCCGGCAGCCCGCCGTACATCAGGGTGAACACGCCGGCCAGCAGCAGCAGCCAGGCCGGCACCAGCCAGCGCGTCCAGAAGCGGCGCAGGCCGCTCAGCAGCAACAGGGTCAGCAGGGCCAGCGTGGCGCTCAGGGCGCGCCATTGCTGATCCAGCGGGTAGGGGCCGAACAAAATCACGCGGTATTTTTCCGTGATGGCGCCCCAGCAGGCGCCCGATGCCAGGCGGCAGGCTTCGTAGTCATTGCGCCAGACGGCGTCGAGGACGGCCCAGCGCAGCAGTCCGGGAACGCTGGCCAGCAACAGCAGTGCAATCAGCACGCTGCCCACTGCGCTGGCGGGACTGCCAAACAAATGGCTTTGGATCCAGGCGCGCGGGCCGCTGGGCGCCGGCGGTGCCGGGCGCGCCGCGATGGCGGGATGGAGGATGGCGGCCATCGGTTTAGCGCTCCCGGATCGCAGCACGCTGGTTCAGCCAGTGCATGCCCAGCGCGGTCAGCAGCGAGGTGCACAGATACACCAGCATCAGCAGGGCGATGCACTCGACCGCGCGCCCGGTCTGGTTCAGCGCCGTGTTGGCTATTGAAACCACGTCGGGGTAGCCAATCACCACCGCCAGCGATGAATTCTTGGTCAGGTTCAGAAACTGGTTGGTGGCGGGCGGAATGATCACGCGCAAGGCTTGCGGCAGCGTTACCCGGCGCAGGGTCTGGCTGCGACTCAGGCCGAGCGCGGCCGCCGCTTCGGTCTGGCCGCGCGGCACCGATTGGATGCCGCTGCGCACCAGTTCGGCGATAAAGGCGGCGCTGTACAGGCTCAGGCCCAGCAGCAGGGACAGGAATTCCGGGCTCAGGGCGCCGCCGCCCTCGACGGCAAAAGGCCCCGGGTGCGGGTGGTCGATGGCCAGGGCGGCGTTGCTCCAGAGCGGGATCGGGAAGTTCAGGCCGCCCTTGCTCAGATAGAGCGGCCCCAGCGCCAGCGGTTCGCTGGCGGCGGGCAGCAGCTCGGTGCAGAGCAAATACCACATCAGCAGTTGCAGCAGCAGCGGGATGTTGCGCACCAGTTCGACGTAGCCGCCACACAGCCCGCGCACCAGGATGTTGCTTGACAGGCGGCCGACGCCAAGCAGCGTGCCGAGCAGCGTGCTCAGGACGATGCCGAGCAGCGACACGCGCAGGGTATTGCTGAAGCCAATCAGAAAGGCTTTCCAGTAGGGCTCGGAGGAGTCAAACGCAAACAGACTTTCGCCAATGTCAAAGCCGGCGCCGTCCTGCAAAAAATCCCAGCCGCTGTGGATGCCCCGCGCGTCCATATTGACCCGTGTGTTGTGCGCCAGAAAAAACAGCAGGCCGAGCAGGGCCGCCAGCACGACCAGCTGGTACAGGCGGCCGCGCCAGACCTGGCTGCGCCAGGCAGCAATTTTTTTCGGCAGGGAAGGCTGCGCAGACACGGGCCGGCTTTCGGTGCGGCAGGTTTAGCGCAGCGGCGGCGCGTACTGGATGCCGCCGTGGTTCCAAAGCTTGTTCAGACCGCGCGGCAGTTGCAGGGTCGATTGCGGGCCGACATTGCGTTCGAATATTTCGCCGTAGTTGCCGGTGGTCTTGATGGCGCGCGCCAGCCAGTCGCGCTCCAGGCCGAGCAGCTTGCCGCTGTCTTCGGTGCTGCCCAGCAGGCGGCCTATCACCGGGTCTTTGCTATTCGCTTTCAGGCTATCCACATTGGCCGCGCTGACGCCATATTCTTCGGCCTCCAGCAGACCGTAAATAGTCCATTTGACGATGGCAAACCATTCGTCATCGCCGCGTCGCACCAGCGGGCCCATGGGCTCCTTGGAGATCAGCTCGGGCAGGATGGTGTGCTCGGCCGGATTTTTGGCGACCTTGTTGCGCGTGGATGCCAGGCCGGAGACGTCGGTGCTATAGGCGACACAGCGGCCGGAAAAATAGGCGCCTTCGGCGGCTTCGTATTTTTCAAAGACCACCGGCTTGAGCGCCAGTCCGTTGGCTTTGGAGTAATCGGTGAGGTTTTTCTCGGTGGTGGTGCCCGACTGCACGCAGACGGTCTGGCCCTTGAGTTGGCTGGCGCTTTTGATATGGCTCTTCAGCGGCACCATGAAGCCCTGGCCGTCGTAGTAGGTGATGGCCGTCTGGTTCAGCCCCATGGCGGCGTCACGGGTCAGCGTGAAGGTGGTGTTGCGCGACAGAACATCGATTTCGCCCGACTGCAAAGCAGTGAAGCGGGCCTGCGAACTGAGTGGCACATATTTCACCTTGTCGCCACTGCCCAGTGTGGCGGCGGCGACGGCGCGGCAGATGTCCACGTCCAGCCCGGTCCATTTGCCTGCGGAGTCGGCGGCACTGAAGCCGGCGACCCCGGTACTGACGCCGCAAATCACCTGACCACGGGCCTTGATGGCGTCCAGGGTTTTTCCGGCGTAAGCCGGGCTGGCAAGCACAGCGCCGAAGGCCAGCAGGGCCGTGGCAGCGAGGGTCGGGGATTTCATGGTGGTGTGGATATATGCAGGGGAAGGGCGCAGTTTATCGGTTCGGCCGGTATTTATCTTGCGCGCTCATGCTTTGTCAGCGACGGGAAGGTTTTTCCCTGGCCCTGCATAAACGCCAGCCGCGCTGCGTGCATCCGGTCGTTTGGGTCGAGTGCGTAATACACACTGGCGCGGCCGGTGAAGCCGTGCGGCAGATCCCGGAGCTGGTTGAAGACCAGGCGGTCTTCGCCGTCGCCGGAGGGCAGTGGCGATTCCGACCACAGGTGCAGCAGATGGGGCAGCTGGAGTTTGTTGAGCAGCAGGCCCGACGGTCGGACAAAGCCGCCGAAATCATCTTTGTACAGACCCCGGTACACGCCCACGCTTTCCAGCAGGTCTTCGCAAATGGCTTCGCCCAGATTGCCGTCGGCATAAAAACTCAGGGCGAAGGCCCAGCTGTCTTGGCCAATCACGGCCATCACCTCGGCGCAATGTGGCTCGGCGAGCCAGTCATCGTCATCCAGGTACATGACGTACGCGGATTGCGCCAGAAAAGACAGCGCAGTGCGCAAGGCGCCGCCGAAGTGGCAGCGGTGGACGCCGCCATGTCGCCGAGAGGTCGAATAACCCATATCGATCCAGCTGATGAAGCGCTTGTCAGGACAGCTGCTGGTCAGTATTTCGCGCAGGCGTGCGCCTTCGCCGTACAGGTCGGCATCCATGCCGATCAGTATTTGTATCGTGCCGGGGAAGGTTTGCCGGAATACCGATTGGACTGCCCGCAGCAGGCTGCTGCGCCCGACGGTGGGAATCACGATAGAGAGATCGGCAGTGCGTGGGGACATGGTGTGGCCTCGGGGCGGCGTTCAGCTGCCGTCGCTTTCCAGCTGCAGTGACTTCAGTTTGCGGTAGAGCGAGCGCGGGCTGATGTGGAGTTTTTCTGCCAGTGCTGCGCGGCTGCCCTGGTGGCTTGCCACCAGCTGGGAAAATAGCGCGCGTTCGGCGTCCTTCCAGCTGGCTGGCGTGGCCTGCGGTGGCGCGGAACTGCGTGTGGCGGTGGCACGCAGGCTTGCAGCGCCATGGCGCCCGGGGGGCGCGGCGGCGGTTTGCACACCGCAGGCCAGGGCCTGCTCCAGATGGCTGCTGTCGATCTGATCGCCGTCGCAGAGCAGCGCTGCGCGTTCCAGCAGGTTGCGCAATTCGCGCACATTGCCCGGGAAAGACTGGGCCTGCAACAGGCGCTGCGCGGCAGCGCTCAGGCTGCGCGGGCGCTGCGGTTGCAGGCGTGCCAGCAGGGCGGCACTGAGCAAGGGAATGTCGTCCTTGCGTTCGCGCAGGGCCGGCAAGTGGATCGGGAAGGTGCTCAGGCGGTAGTACAGGTCTTCCCGGAAGCTGCCCTGGGCCAGCATGGCGGGCAAATCGCGGTGCGTGGCTGACACCACGCGAATGTCGGCATGGCGCAGTTCGGTGCTACCGACCCGGCGGTAGGTGCCGGTTTCGAGCAGGCGCAGCAGCTTGACCTGGATCGGCAGCGGAATGTCGCCGACTTCGTCCAGAAACAGGGTGCCGCCACTGGCCGCCTCTACCAGCCCGGCGCGTGCGCTGCTGGCGCCGGTAAAGGCGCCGCGTTCATGGCCGAACAACTCGGACTCAAACAAGTTTTCCGGCAAGCTGGCGCAGTCCACTGCTACCAGCGGCTGCTGGGCGCGGCTACTGGCCTGGTGAATCGCTTGTGCCAGCAGCTCCTTGCCGGTGCCGGATTCGCCCAGCAGCAGCACGGTGGCCATGGCCGGCGCCACCCGCGCCACCAATGCCAGCATGTCCTGGAACGCAGCGCTGCGGCCGATCAGGTCGCGGTTGCCGGCCTGGCGGCTGGCGTTGAACAGTGGCGCCATTTTTTCGGCATAGAAGGCTTGCCGGCCGGCAGCGTCCAAAATCGGTGCCAATTCGATATTGACGTATTCCTCGCCTTTGGGCGTATGGTGCAGATGCAGCACCCGTTCGCGTTGTCCGGAATCGCGCGCCCTGGCCAGTGGGCAGGATTCCCCGGCCTGATCGCAGGGCACGCTGAAATGGTGCGACACCTCGTAGCAGCGGCGCCCGACCACGCTTTGCAGCGGACTGAACTGCTGCCGGTAGGCGGCATTCGCCGCCAGAATGCGGTATCGGGTGTCGAACAAAATGTGCGGCTCGCTCAGTCCTTCGAGAAAGGAGGCGAGCTCTGGCAATGGTTTCACAAGGCTTCCCGGATGGATGGAACGGCTGCCAGGCCTGGCATGGTGTGCCGATTATGGCGGCGCACGGGGGGGCTTCAGTGCAGCAACTTGCCCCAGGTGCCGATGTTGTGCACTTCCGCATAGCCGTTCTTCTTCAACAGCAGCCGGGCCATGCCGCTGCGCGTTCCACTGGCGCAGCAGACCACCACCGGTGCGGTTTTTGGAATCTCTGCCAGTCGGCCGGCCAGTTCGGGCAGCGGAATATTGACGCTGCCAGGCGCATTGCCATGGGCAAATTCGGCTGCCGAACGCACATCGACCAGCGCTGCGCCGCGCTGGCGCAGCGCTGGCAGCATCGCCACCACGCGGCGCGTGTTCCACCACTTGTAGGCCAGCCACAGTCCCAGGGCCAGCAGCGGCCCGTATTTTTCCAATAATTCTTGCAAGTCCATAGCACTCCTTGATGTAGAAACAGGTTCGGCACCGACCACCATGGTCTGCCTGGTGGCGGCTTAAATTCCAGTCTTGTGCCACTGACAACAACGTGCCAGTTGCATTGCCAGCACGGCCTCGGAGATCTGGCCCTGGTGGCTGTAGGCCAGGCGTCCGCCCGGTGCGTAAATCAGTGTCATCGGCAGGGCGCTGGAGTCCAGGGCCTTCCCTAGCTGGCTGTCTTCGTCGACCAGTACCCGCTGCAACTGGAACGGAACCAGGCGCAGATAGCGTTGCACCACACCCAGCGACTCGCCCTGGTTGACAAAGACAAATTGGACTTCCGGATGCAGGCCCTGGGCCCGTGCCAATGCCGGCATTTCGCGTTGGCAGGGCGGGCACCAGGTGGCCCACAGATTGACGACCATCGCGCGGCCATCGGTCGGCGCTACCAAGGACAAGGCCTGGCCATTGAGATCGCTCAGCCGAACGCTGGGCGGCGCTGCGCCGTTGGGCTGCCCGTTGAGTCCGGCCGCCAGCACGCCACTCCAGGCGCTGAAGCCGACCAGCAGGCCCCAGAACAGCGGCCGCAGCAGGCCCGGGTGTTGTCGCACGCGCCAGCCGGCCAGCAGCAGCGCGGCAGCCAGCGCCGACCAGGGCTCGAGGCCGCCGTCACGGATGTCGAACACCGACCACGGGCTGTCCTGGTAAGCCGACCACCAGAGGCCGACAAACACCGCTCTGCCGGTAGGCACGGCGACCAGCACCATGTCGAACAGGACATCGGCAATGCCGGTACCGCGCTTGCGCCCGACCAGCCAGCCGGTGCCCATGGCGAGCAAGGCGCAGCCCAGCGCCAGCAGGTGCGCCGTTTGCAAAGCCAGGGGGCCGAGGTGGAGGTTCATGCGCGGTTGGAGCAGTGGATCGCGCAGGGCGCCGGGGCTCAGCAGCTTTTGCAGCCGGAGCTTGCCGCGCTCTGGTAATGGGCCAGCATGCGCTTGACCAGTTGCAGTGGCAGGTTGCGGATGGCCTGCGGTAGAAAGCCCTGGGTCTTCATGGAAAACCGGGCAGCCCGGCGCGTCCATGGCCGCAGCCAGGCGGTGGCTTGCAGAAATTCCTGTTGCTGTTGACTGTTCATGCGGCGTCCCCTGGTGAACTGTGGATGTTAGCGCGTTGCCGACTGGTGCCGATACAGCCACCACAGGCTGGCCGACATCAGCAGCACCGGCAGCAGGGATCCGATGTTGAGCCAGTCCCAGCCCTGGGTTGTTACCAGGGCGCCGGAGGCAAACGAGGTGCAGGCCATGGTGGCAAACACCGCAAAGTTGATACTGGCCTGGGCCCGGTCTTTTTCTTCTGGCGTATAGGCCTGCAGCGACAGCGTGGTGCTGCCGGTAAACAGGAAATTCCAGCCGACACCGAGCAGCGTCAGGGCGATTTCGAACTGGGCCGGTTCCTGGCCGCTCAATGCCACGGCAATGCAGGCCAGATTGAGCGCAGCGCCCAGGCCCATGATGGGCAGCACGCCAAAGCGTTTGATCAGGTTGCCAGTGAAAAAGCCCGGCGCAAACATGCCAATCACGTGCCATTCCAGCACCCAGGCGGTGTCGGCAAAGGGCAGGCCGCAGGTTTGCATTGCCAGGGGTGTGGCCGCCATCAGCAGGTTCATCACGCCATAGCTCAGTGCGGCGATCAGCAGGGCAATCAGGAATACTGGCTGGCGCAGCAGCGTTGGCACCGAGCGGCCGGCGGGCGCGCCGGCCTGGCGCGCGGCGGGTGGCGTGAAGCGGATCAGCGAAATGAGCAGCAGCGACAGCCCGGCCACCAGCATCAGCGCGACGTAAGCGCCGGCAAAGTCGGTCGCCAGCAGGTGCCGGGTGCGCAAGGCCAGATTCGGGCCAACCACGGCGCCCATCAGGCCGCCGGCCAGCACCAGCGAAACCGCCTTGTCGCGGTAGTCGGCGGTGCACAGTTCGACGGCGGCAAAGCGGTAGAGCTGGGCATTGGCGCTGTAATAGCCGGCGATCACGGTGGCCGCCACCAGCAGCCAGAAAGAATTGTCCAGTACCGCCCAGAGTCCGAGTCCGGCCGACAACAGGGCCACCAGCAGGCCGAGCTGGAACGAGCGCTGGCGGCCCCAGCGTGCTTGGGTGCTCGCCACCAGGCCGGTGCTCAGGGCGCCGCCGACCACATAACCGACCACCGGCAGCGTGGCCATCCAGGCCAGCGGTGCCAGGCTCAGGCCAACCAGTCCATTGATAGCGATGAAGGTGACGTTATTGGTCAGGAACAGGCCCTGCGCCAGGGCAAGCAGCCAAAGATTGCGGTTCATGGGTACTTTCGTGGCGGCGCGTGCCGTCGCCAGTTCGGATCGAAGGATGCCGACTGTACCCGGATTGCCGCCCCGCGTCGCATGCCGCTCAATAGCGCTGTGCCATTTGCTCCAGGCTGATGGGCCGGATGCGGCTGGCCATGCCGGCGCAGCCAAAGGCCTCAAAGCGCGCTGTGCAGATGCCGGACGCGGCTTGTTTTGCCGCCATCAAGGCCTTGCGCGGATCAAATTCGCGTGGCTGCTCGGCCAGTAGCTGGCGCATGGCGCCGCTCATGGCGAGCCGGATGTCGGTATCAATATTTACCTTGCGCACGCCGCTGCGGATGCCGCGCTGAATTTCTTCTACCGGCACACCATAGGTCTCGCGCATGTCGCCGCCGTACTGGCGGATGATGGCCAGCCATTCCTGCGGCACGCTGCTGGAGCCGTGCATGACCAGGTGGGTGTTGGGAATCTGGGCATGGATGTCGGCGATGCGATCGATTGCCAGGATGTCGCCGGTGGGCTTGCGCGTGAATTTGTAGGCGCCATGGCTGGTGCCAATGGCAATCGCCAGCGCGTCGACGCCGGTTTGCTGGACAAAGTCGCGCGCCTGCAGCGGGTCGGTCAGCAGCAGATCATGGCCCAGCTGGCCCGCGGCGCCTATGCCGTCCTCTTCGCCTGCCTCGCCGGTTTCCAGGCTGCCCAGGCAGCCCAGTTCGCCTTCCACCGAGACCCCGACGGCGTGGGCCATTTCGCACACGCGTTGGGTCACTTGCACGTTGTATGCGTAGCTGGCCGGGGTCTTGCCGTCAGCGTGCAGCGAGCCATCCATCATCACGCTGCTGAAGCCCGAGCGGATGGACTGCAGGCAGACCGCCGGTGTGGTGCCATGGTCCTGGTGCAGTACCACCGGGATCTGCGGATGGGTTTCCACTGCGGCCAGCACCAGATGGCGCAAATAGGCTTCGCCGGCATATTTGCGGGCGCCGGCCGAGGCCTGCAGAATGACCGGGCTGTCGCTGGCCTGGGCCGCCTCCATGATGGCCTGTACCTGTTCCAGGTTGTTGACGTTGAAGGCGGGCACGCCGTAGGAAAACTCGGCGGCGTGGTCGAGCAGCTGGCGCAAGGATATGAATGCCATGGGGTCTCCGTGGATAGCGATCGTGAATAGAAATACCGAATTGGCAAGGGACTGGGGCGCTGGCATGGCGCGGCGGCGCCGCGGCGCCGGCGTCAGGGTGCAGCACGTTGCAGCAGGGTGCGTGCGTCGGCCACCAGGCGTTCTGCCGTGATCTGAAAGTGTGCATACAGCTGCGCCGCCGGTGCCGATTCGCCGAAGCCCGGCATGCCGATCACCAGGCCACTGCGGCCCACATACTTGCGCCAGAAATCGGGCTGTGCCGCTTCGATGGCGATGGCCGGCAGATGCGGCGCCAGCACCGCGTCCTGGTAGGCCGCCGGCTGTCGGTCAAAGCGGTTGGTGCAGGGCATGGACACCACGCGGCTGGCAATGCCTTCGGCCGCCAGCAGGCGCTGCGCCTGCATAGCAATTTCAAGTTCCGAGCCGGTGCCGATCAATACCAGGCGCGCATCCGCCATGTCGGATAGCACATAGCCACCCTGGCCGATCGCTGTGACCAGGTGCGCAGCGCTCAGGCGCGGCAGGTTCTGGCGCGACAGGCAGAGCGCGCTGGGGCCATCCTGGCGCTGCACGGCGCAGGCCCAGGCGACCGCCGTTTCCAGTGCGTCGGCCGGGCGCCAGACATCCAGGCCGGGGATGATGCGCAGGCTGGGAATGTGCTCGACGCTCTGGTGCGTCGGACCGTCTTCGCCGAGTCCGATGCTGTCATGGGTGAAAACATGGATGACGCGGATTTTCATCAGCGCGGCCATGCGGATGGCATTGCGGCTGTAGTCGCTAAAAGTCAGGAACGTACCGCCGTAAGGGAGGTAGCCGCCATGCAGGGCAATGCCATTCATGATCGCCGCCATGCCGAATTCCCGCACGCCGTAGCTCATGTGATTGCCCCAGCGGAACTGCCCCTCGCTGTCAACGCCGGCCTTGACACACTGCTGGAAGTTGGTGAGGTTGGAGCTGGTCAGATCGGCACTGCCGCCAAACAGTTCCGGCAACAGCGGCGCCAGTGCGTCGAGCGCGTTCTGGCTGCATTTGCGGGTGGCCAGGGCCTGCGGTTGATCGGCCATGTGCTGCAACACGGCCGGCAGTTGTTGCGCCAGTGCCGCGGGCAGGTCGCCGGCCATGCGGCGTTCCAATGCCGCAGCGGCGTCCGGGAAGACGGCGCGGTAGGCCTGCAGCCGTGTTTGCCATTCCTGTTCGGCTTGCTGACCGCGGGTGCGGGCATTCCAGGCGGCGGCGATGGGCGCTGGAATGACAAACGGTGCTTCGTGCCAGTCCAGCGCCGTGCGGGTCGCCGCTACTTCCGCAGCACCGAGGGCGGCGCCATGGACGTCGTGTCCGCCGGCCTTGTTCGGTGCGCCTTTGCCAATTACCGTCTTGCAGCAGATCAGGGTTGGTTTGCCATCGGCTTGCAGGGCCTGCGCGCGGGCCTGGCGCAGTGCCTGGTGAATCGCCTGTGGGTCGTGGCCGTCGACATCGGCAATCACATGCCAGCCATAGGCGGCAAAGCGCTGCGGCGTGTTGTCGGTGAACCAGCCTTGCACCTTGCCGTCGATGGAGATGCCGTTGTCGTCGTAGCAGGCGATCAGCTTGGACAGCTTCCAGGTGCCGGCCAGCGAACAGGCCTCATGGCTGATGCCTTCCATCAGACAGCCGTCACCCATGAAGACGTAGGTGAAGTGATCGACCACAGTGTGTTGCGTGCCTTCGTGGTGGCGGTTGAATTCGGCCGCCAGCAGTTTTTCCGCCAGTGCCATGCCTACCGCATTGGCCAGGCCCTGGCCGAGCGGGCCGGTGGTGGTTTCGACGCCGGGGGTGACGCCGTATTCCGGGTGCCCTGCTGTCTTGCTGTGCAGCTGGCGAAAGTTTTTCAGTTCGCTCATGGGCAGGTCGTAGCCGCTCAAATGCAGCAGCGCATACAAGAGCATCGAGCCGTGGCCGTTGGACAGGACAAAGCGGTCGCGGTTCGGCCAGTGCGGGTTGGCCGGGTTGTGGCGCAGATGCCGGTTCCACAACACTTCGGCGATGTCCGCCATGCCCATAGGCGCGCCGGGATGGCCGGAACGGGCTTGCTCGACGGCGTCAACGGCCAGCATGCGCAGCGCATTGGCCATGCGGGCGACAGTGTTCACTGGTGCGGGGTTTTTCATATCAGCGGGCTCCCAGCGCACGTTGACGGCGCTCCACCATGCGCCAGACAAAGGGTGTGAAGATCAGCTGCATCGCCAGTTCCATCTTGCCGCCGGGCACCACCACGGTGTTGGCGCGGCTCATGAAACTGTCGCCAATCATGTTCAGCAAATACTGGAAGTCGATGCCCTTGGGGTTGGCAAAGCGGATCACCACCATGCTTTCGTCGGCACTGGGAATGTCGCGGGCGACAAACGGGTTGGATGTGTCGACCATCGGCACGCGCTGAAAATTCACGTGGGTGTGGGTGAACTGCGGGCAGATGTAGTTCACATAGTCGGGCATGCGGCGCAGGATGGTGTCGGTGACGGCCTCGGTGCTGTAGCCGCGCTGGTGCTTGTCACGCCAGAGTTTCTGAATCCATTCCAGGTTGATCACCGGCACCACGCCGATCAGCAGGTCCGGGTGGCGCGCGATATTGTGTTCGGGCGTGACCACCGCGCCGTGCAGGCCTTCGTAAAACATCATGTCGGTGTCGGGCGCCAATTCTTCCCAGGGCGTGAAGGTGCCGGGGGGCTGTTGGTAGGGCGCGGCTTCTTCGGCGTTGTGCAGGTACTTGCGGGCGCGGCCGGTGCCGCTTTCGGCGTAGGACTGGAACAGTGCCTCGAGTTCGCCGAACAGATTGTTGTCCGGACCGAAATGGCTGAAGTTCATGTTGCCGGATTGTTCCGCTTCGGCCTGGCGTGCTTTCATTTCCTGGCGGTCATAGCGGTGAAAGCTGTCGCCCTCGATCAGGGCGGCGCGGATATTTTCGCGGCGGAAAATATTCGCGAAAGTCCGGGTCACGGTGGAAGTGCCGGCGCCGGACGAGCCGGTGATGGCAATGATAGGGTGGCGTTCTGACATGGATGCTCCTCTTTTTTTTGTGGATCGGGTGGCGCCAGGCTCAGTCGCGGAACAGGCTGCGTTTGGCGAACAGCGGGTTGTCGAGTTCGACACTGACTGGCGGCTCGGCGTGGTAGCGCTCAATCCGTTCGACTTCATTCTTGGAGCCGAACACCAGGCCGATGCGCTGGTGCAGTGCGCTTGGCGGCACCTGCAGCATGTGGCGTTCGCCAGTGGAGGCGCGGCCACCGGCTTGCTCCATGATGAAGCCGATGGGATTGGCTTCGTAGAGCAGGCGCAGCCGGCCCGGCTTGCTGGCGTCTTTGCTGTCGCGCGGGTACAAAAATACGCCGCCACGCATCAGAATGCGGTGCGCTTCGGCGACCATGCTGGCAATCCAGCGCATATTGAAGTCTTTGCCGCGCACGCCGGTTTTGCCGGCCAGGCATTCGTCCACATAGCGCTTTACCGGGGCTTCCCAGAAGCGGCTGTTGGAGGCGTTGATGGCGAATTCCTGGGTGTCGTGCGGGACCTGGATGTTGCGGTGGGTCAGCATGAATTCGCCCAGGTTCGGGTCCAGCGTGAAGCCGGCCACGCCATTGCCAACGCTGAGCACCAGCATGGTGGTCGGCCCGTACAGCGCATAGCCGGCGGCGACCTGGGTGCTGCCGGCTTGCAGGAAGTCGGCCTCCTGCACATCACGGCCGCTGTCGATGGCGTCTTGTGGCGCACGCAAAATGCTGAAAATGCTGCCAACCGATACGTTCACATCAATATTGCTGGAGCCGTCCAGCGGGTCAAACACCAGCAGGTATTTGCCGCGTGGCTGCGGCGCCGGAATCTGGTAGGGCTGCTCCATCTCTTCCGACGCCATGCCGGCCAGGTGGCCGCCCCATTCATTAAGGCGGGTGAAATAGGCGTTGCTCAGCACGTCGAGCTTTTTCTGTGTCTCGCCTTGCACGTTGACGCTGCCGCCGAGTTCGGTTTCGTGGTTGCCCAGTACGCCGCCGAGTTCGCCAAACGCCACCGCGCGGGCAATCGCCTTGCAGGCCAGCGCCACGTCGAGCACCAGGGCGTTGAAGTCACCGCTGGCGTCGGGATAGCGGCGGCGTTCCTCGATCAGGTATTGGGTCAGGGTATAGCGTTGGGTGAAGGGCATGGGAGGGTCTCCGGATCGTTATCGTTATGGGGGAGGCAGGCAGCGGGTCAGCCGGCTGCGGCTGGTGCGCACGCCTGCGCTTGGCGGTGCCATTCGCGCAAATGGGCCAGGCCGATGCCGGCCAGGCTTGGCAGGCAGCGCAGCGCACGGGAAAAATCATGTGCTGCGGTATAGCCTGTAGGTGTCACGATGGTGGCCAGGCCGGCGCCCAGCGCGGCCTGCAGTCCGTTGGCGGAATCTTCAAACGCCAGACAGGCGCTGGCGGGCAGCTGCAGCCGTTCCAGGGTCTGCCGATAGACCTGCGGATGGGGTTTTTTGCGTGCCGCGGTCGAGGCGTCTTCCACCAGCTGAAAGTGGTGGCGCCAGTCCGGGCCGATGGCGCTGCGCAGTAACACGCCGATATTGGCCGGGGAGGTGGTGGTGGCAATTGCCAGCCGCAAGCCCGCGGCGCTGGCAGCTTCAATCAGCGACAGAACGCCAGGGCGCAACTGGACAGCACCGTCTTGCACCATGCGCTCGTAGGCCGCAAGTTTCAATGCGTGCATGCGCTCCACACTGTCCTGCAATGCCGATCCATCCAGCGCCACCAGGTCCGGTTGGCGCTGGCGCCAGTAATGCAGGATGCGTTCCTTGCCGCCAGATATGTTCAGCAGTTGGGTATAGCTGGCGCTGTCCCAGTGCCAGTCACGCCCGACTTCGGCAAATGCCGCGTTGAAGGCCTGGCGGTGCAGCTCTTCGGTATCGGCCAGGGTACCGTCAACGTCGAATATCAGGGCGCGTAGCATGCTTGGGGGCTTTCTTGGCGACATAAATAGCGGAGCAAATAGCGCTGCAAATAGTGTTGCAAAGGGCGCTGTCTGGAGGCCAATGTAGTCAGATAAAAGCATAAACTCCAATCAAATAAATTTTTCAACACATCAGGTTTGGCTGATCTTCATGAAGAACTACACACTCAAACAGATTCAGACTTTTCTGGAGGTCGCGCGCGAGGGCTCGGTGTCGCGCGCTGCCGAGCACCTATTCGTTACGCAGCCGGCGGTGTCCATGCAGCTGCGCCAGCTGGAGGAAGCTTGCGGGGTTGACCTGATTGAAGCCAGCGGGCGCAACATCAAGCTCACCGATGCCGGCATCTCGTTTCAGGAGCACGCCATCGCCGCCATGGCGCACCTGAAAAATCTGGAAGCGGTGATGGCCGAGCATGTGGGCGTGCACAGAGGCCGCATCAATCTGGCGGTGGTCAGCACCGCCAAATACTTCATTCCAATGCTGCTGGTGCGCTTTGGCAAGCTTTATCCGGGCGTGGATATCTCGCTCAGCATCGAGAACCGCGAAAAAGTGCTCAGCATGCTGGCACGCAATGAGGCGGACCTGGTGGTGATGGGGCGCGCACCGAAGACGCTGGAGTGCGAGGCGACCGCGTTTGCCACCAATCCGCTGTCCATCGTTGCGGCACCGGGCCATCCGCTGAGCCGGCGTCGGCACCTGCCGTTTCGCGAACTGGCCGACTGCCGCTTCGTGGTGCGCGAGAAAGGCTCCGGCACGCGATCGGCCATGGAGCGGCTGTTTGCGCAGAACGACCTGCCGCTGAATATTGCCATGGAGATGCCGAGCAACGAGACCATCAAGCAGGCGGTAATGGCGGGCATGGGCCTGAGCTTTTTGTCGCTGCGCACGGTGCGCCACGAACTCGCCAGCGGCCACATTGCCCTGCTGGACGTATCGGGCATGCCCCTGGTGGGCAACTGGTTTGTCACCCACTTGCAGCAAAAGCGGCTGGCGCCAGCGGCCCAGGCCTTCAAGAATTTTCTGATTGAGCAGGGCGGGCCACTGATAGACTCCTGGGCATAAATCAGTTTTTTGTTATGTGTTGACGAATAAATGTGATTGTTATTTATCGTTGCGCCTCTTTATATTCGCTCCCACCCAGCGACTAAAGGAGATCAACGATGGACCAAAGCAAGCGATACGCCGACCTCAGCCTGAACGAGGCCGAACTGATTCAAGGCGGCCGCCACATTCTGGTGGCTTACAAGATGCAGCCCAAAGCCGGCCACGGCTATCTGGAGTCAGCGGCGCACTTTGCCGCCGAATCGTCCACCGGCACCAATGTCGAGGTCTCGACCACCGACGATTTCACCAAGGGCGTGGACGCCCTGGTCTACCAGATCGATGCGGCCAGCCAGGAGATGCGCATTGCCTATCCGCTAGAACTGTTCGACCGCAATATCACCGATGGCCGCATGATGATGGTGTCGTTTCTGACCCTGGTGATCGGTAACAACCAGGGCATGGGCGATATCGAGCACGCCAAGATGTATGACTTCTATGTGCCGCCGCGGGCACTACAGCTGTTTGACGGGCCAGCCAAAGATATCTCGGACCTGTGGCGCGTGCTGGGCCGACCGGTGCGTGATGGTGGCTATATTTCCGGCACCATCATCAAGCCCAAGCTCGGTTTGCGGCCCGAGCCCTTTGCGGCGGCGGCCTACCAGTTTTGGCTCGGCGGCGACTTTATCAAGAACGACGAGCCGCAGGGAAACCAGACCTTCGCGCCGATGGCCAAAACCATTCCGCTGGTGGTCGACGCCATGCGCCGCGCCATGGACGAAACCGGGGCGGCGAAACTGTTTTCCGCCAACATCACCGCCGATGACCACTATGAGATGCTGGCGCGCGGCGAATTCATTCTGCGCGCCTTTGGTCCGGATGCCGACAAGGTGGCCTTCCTGGTCGATGGCTATGTCGGCGGACCCGGTATGGTCACCACGGCGCGGCGCAACTTTCCGAACCAGTATCTGCACTACCACCGCGCCGGCCATGGCGCCGTGACCAGCCCGAGCGCCAAGCGTGGCTACGATGCCTATGTGCTGGCCAAGATGAGCCGCCTGCAAGGGGCCTCTGGTATCCACGTCGGCACCATGGGCTACGGCAAGATGGAAGGTAGCCAGGACGATCGCGCAATTGCCTACATTATTGAACGCGATAGCTATACCGGTCCGGCCTACCACCAGGAGTGGCTCGGCATGAAGCCGACCACGCCGATTATTTCCGGCGGCATGAATGCGCTGCGCCTGCCCGGATTTTTTGAAAATCTGGGCCACGGCAATGTGATCAATACCGCAGGTGGCGGAGCCTATGGTCACATTGACAGTCCGGCCGCTGGCGCCATTTCCCTGCGCCAGGCATACGAGTGCTGGAAAGCCAAGGCCGACCCGATCGAATGGGCGCGTGAGCACCAAGAGTTTGCGCGCGCCTTTGTGTCCTTCCCGCAGGATGCGGACAGTCTCTATCCGGGCTGGCGTGCCCGGCTGGGCGCGTAGATCCGGTTCTACTGCGGCACGATGAAGACGGCCTTTTCGGTAATGGCGTCGTGCAGGTTGGGGGCCTCGATGTGGAAGTGGATCGGGTGCGAGCCCGGTTGTGCCGCTTCATACGGCAGCTGCAGGCGCACCGCCACCCAGCGCGCTTGCGTGGGCTCGATCACCATCTCGGTGTCGCTGGCCACCTTCAGGCCCGGCAGATCGCTCACCGACAGCACAAACCGCTGGGTCGACTCGGTGGCATTCATGACCTGGATGCGGAACACGTTCTCAATGTTGCCGCCTTCGACAATCCGCGCCAGCGAGCCGCGGTCGCGCACGATGTCCACCTTGAACAGCGTGCGCGTGGCCAGGCTGAGCGACATCGCCGCCACAATCAGCAGCAGGATGGCGGTGTAAATCAGCACCCGTGGCCGCAGCACGTGCTTGAGGGTCTGGGCCCGCGTCCACTTCTGCTGCAGGGCGTGTTCGGTGGTGTATTTCACCAGCCCGCGCGCATAGCCGACCTTGTC
>CAIUDG010000039.1 GCA_903897925.1 uncultured beta proteobacterium
AGTGAACTTTGGAAATGGTGGATGCTGTTATCTTCACTTTTTCTGAGCTGCCTACACGGCAGTGAACGATATACGACTTTTAACTGTGTTTATGCCAATTTTCTGAGCTGCCTACACGGCAGTGAACCGAACGGATTTTTAAACACCTTGCCCCGGCAGTTTCTGAGCTGCCTACACGGCAGTGAACATGTTCGTCTGATCGAAACTCGACGCGCCAATTTTCTGAGCTGCCTACACGGCAGTGAACTAGCGATCTAGATCTGTAAGTGCACGTCTTGAAAGCAATTAGGGTGATAAATCAAGCGAAACCCCAATTTTTCTCTGTTGCTGCAAGGCCTTGTAAATCAAGCACTTACGATGGGCTTCAAAATAGGGTCAAAAACAGGGGATCGTAGCCGTGTTACTCAAGCCATAGGTGCTGAAGCTACCTGAGGCTGCAGTGTCAGTCAGTTCGCATCGCAAGAAGATCCGAAACGTTTGCGCAGTACTTGCACTGCGCAGCACAACATAGGGCAGGGAGAGTGACTCTGCGCAATTGTCAGGAATACGGGCCCGGGCTTCGTCCTCAGTTAATCCATGGCGTTTCATTTGCCGTCGCCGCAAGCGCTCGGGGCTACTCTTGGCCTGCACACGGTTTAAACGCATATGGTGACTAGTTGTGGGCACGCTAGCCAGTGCGCTCACCTGAATGTGATCGTGCAAGCTATTGAGCCATGGCGAAGCCATGAGCCGCTGCAATGCCAAGGCGCTTCCCAGCAACCGCAGGTGAGATCCTAGCGTGGCGGGCGCTTCGCTATATTGTGGAAAGCCAACGCCAATTTCGGTGAATTTCCCTTGCGCCAACTCGCGGTGCAATTTCGAGTAAAGCGCCGCCATTAATTGATGAGCGGCAAACTCTGGGTCAGGTCGCAAGTGAATGTCAATGTAGTGCGAAACCATTTTCATTCCTTTCCCGCATCGCCAAACACGCCGCCGCGGATTAGCGTGGCCATAACAAAGTGCTGTTGTTCCACCGCGGGCACTTTGTCTTTGAGCAACCAGCCATCTAACAAGTTGTAAAAGTCTAGCTTGTCAGTGGGACGACGGCAGGCTTTGCCTAGGGTGGTGACGGAACCGTAGGGCTCCACCGCAATAGGTCCTAGCTCTGCCACGTCCGAGTGCCAAGTGTCTATTGTGCGGATAGCGTTGCCCAACTTCTGCGAGTGAATACCAGCCGCACCATTTACCAAATACAGTGTTTTGCTCTTCTTGCTGCTGGCCTTGTCCAAAATCAACTCTTGCGAGGGGTAAACATCTTGGCCCGGTCCAACGCGGGCAAATGCTGTTACTCGCAGGAGTACATGGCTGCTGCCTGCGAGGCCTTGCGCAATTAAGTCGCCCAGCGATTGCAGCTGTTCATTGTTCGAACTTGCATCAAAGTTGCGTAGCGAAATGGCCAGGGCATCAAATGTCCAAGACCTTGCGGGAGCACCGTTCACCAAGTGGTCAATGTGCACTTCAACCTGCTCGGCACCTACACGGTTACGCCACAAAAATCGGCCGTTGGCCAAGTTACTGGCATAGCGCGTCGCCAATGTGCCAAATCCAATGCCTTGGGTGTAGGCCTGCACCGTGCTGAGTAACTTGGTTTGATAGTCTGCGTTGTTGCAAGCATTGGGTGTCCCCGCGCCGCTCAAGACACGCAAAGTGAAGGTAACCATGAGTGTGTCTGCATTCGCAGGCAATCCAGCCACGTCTACGGTTTGTAGGTTAGGACTTTCAATCGCAGCGTCCAGTTTTGCTGGATCTTGATCTTTGGTTTTTAGTCGGTTGGAAATGGTCCCACGTACGGATTTTTCGCGCACTGTTACGGGAGTCCAAGCTGTGGGTTCGCTTCGCGATTGCCAATTACCTGAGAAGAAGACAGCGTCAGACGGGTCAAGCTTGCGCTCAAACGCCAATACAGATGCCGTCTTGAGGGGGGTGGTCGAAGTGGCCATTTTGATAATTCCTTTGAGTGAGTGGAGGTCAGGCAATGGCCGTGTCGGCCATTGTTTCAGGGGCATAGTTATTGCAGCAGCGGTAAACGTCTGATTCGTCGCCTTCGGTTCCGGCGTACCACACCAAGTCGTCCAGGGTTTTCAGGCGGTGCGGGCTCACCCATTGCCCCATGGACCAGATCGTTTCCACAAAGCGGAAGGGTGTGTGGACATCGCGCGCGTTGGCAACAGTACCAGCAGGGTGCAGCGCCGACAATGCGGCATAGCCCACCGGTATGGGCACTGTCCAGCCGGGACGTGCGTCGGTCTGCCAGTCGCACGGGCTGCCCTCCGTTGTGTCGGCGCCGGGGACGGCATGGTGGTTCCAGCGAGACAGGTCCAGCCATGCGTCCAGCGTGCTCGCGCCCGGGTTTCCCACTTGCATGGCTTCCAGTCGCTGTCGCAACAGATCATCGCGCGAGACCAGTGCAAAGCCTGGCAGGCAGCGCCGCATCAGTTGCCGGAATTGATTGCTTTTATTCGCATCACCCTCTGCTTCCAGCTCCAGCGTGGGCTTGACGCGCCGGGCCCGGGCCATGTGCGGTGCCGGCATGACACTGCCACCGGCTAAACGCATGCCTGCCAGCGTATGTACCACCAGGTCCACCAGCGTCTGGCGCTGCGCTTCACCTAGCTTGTCCGTGCGCAACAACACATCAAACACCAGGGTCAGCTCCAGATGCACACGGCCTTCTTCTACTATGCCTGCGGTGCTGCCATCTGCCAGCACAGGGTTGCGGGTTAGATGAAAGGCCCGTGTGTAGCCAGCAGTGGTGACCTGTGCCTCAAAGGCGTTGCAAACCACACCCACCGAACGAAACGCAATACCCGCCTCGCGCCCCAAGCGCCGTTCCAACGCCGTCATCATGCCTAGAAAGGCAGTCATGGCTGGAAAGCCCCAGGTCATGGGGCTGGAGATGGCATTGGCGTTTTGCACTCGGATGCGCGGCAACAGCAAAAGCGCCGGTTGTTGCGGAACGCTGGCGGTGTTCATGGCTTCGCTGCTCATGTGAACTCCCGTTTATAGGTGGCAAACTGCGCACGTGCCAGCTTGCGCCAGAAGATGAACTCAGGGTCACCCACGGGCAACGGATCGTGCAGTTGCGTATTCACCCAGCGTGCAAAATCAGCCGCCACGGTGTCGGTGGTATCGTCTGGATCGAATGCGGCGTGCGCTTGTCCGTCAGGGTCCAACCAGGCACGCTGGTCAGCAGACAGCAGGCAGTCGTCGGCTTGGCTCCAGCCTGGGGCAAGCGTCAGCAACTCGGCCTGAAACTGCACCAGCTCATCAATCAGGCTTTGTGCCCACTCGCGCACCTGCCGCCGCGTGGGTTCTCCCTGGGGCGGATTTCCCTTCAGAAACAGGCGCAAGGCACGCGCTTGCTGCGCCACGGCGCGGCGGCGGCCATACACCTTGAATAGCGAGCTAACTCGCAGTAGAGGCCGTACGTCCTCCGATTTCCAGATGGGTGGAATGGACGCTAGCAAGCAGTTGTCACCACGTCGCTCGCTGTTGAGTTGGCTGATGTTCTGGGGCTTGGTGCCACCCAGCTTTTGAATCGCTAGTTGTGGGTACTCGCGCACAGGGTGTGCATGGTAAGTGCCTGCCTTTCGCGCGTCGCGCGCCGGCTTGGCCCCTTCACCAAAGCGTTCGTCTTGCAATTGCTGGTAGAAGCGGTGGACAAGTAGCGTTGGATACAGGGGCGCGAGCAAGTGGAAGGCGCGGTCGTCGTGCGCATCGTTGCCGACCAACCAATACAACTGTTTGGCCATTGAATGTGACGCGGGCGTTGCACATCGGTCGTCACCAATGGCGATCAAAATTGCGCGGGTAGAAGAGGCGTTTTCGCCAATACAACCCAGCGCAACCGCGACCTCCATATCGTTATCAATCAGCCAATTAAGGAAGGACCGATTTTCAAACTTGGCTGATAGCAATCGAGCCAACTCGTATATCTTTTTGACATATGCACCATTGCCCGTTGTGTCCAGGGGCGTATCGTCGCGAAGCACATGCGAGCCAACAGCAAGAGTCTTCGGCAGCGAAGTTGGCCTGATCTTCAGATTGGTTGTGAGCCGTGCCTTGGCATCGGGATAGATGGGCTTTAACAGGTGACTAGCCAGTTGAATTTGCCCCGCGGCCTGAATTGCCGCATTGAGCAAGGCTGGCAGCTGATAGTTTTCACTGTTGTGAATATCAGCTCGACGCTTCTCCGCCACGCTGTCACTACCTTTGATTTTTGAAAGAGCCTCCGCTCGGCGCTCTGCAAGATGCGCATTCGCTACGTCTTGCGCCGTTCTGGTTCTCTGGGTGAGAATTTCTTCGGGCATTTATATTCCTCTATTGCTAAGTTACGAAAAACCAGTGTTCCCACAAGCGTGTCGCTTACCTCCTTTTTGAAAAACCCAACACAGGATGTGACAGCCAGCCCGTATCGTCGTCTATGACATTGACTGTGCCGAACCGCTCAGCACAGCGCCGCAAGGGCATGTCCATGGATTCGGCCAATGCGTGCAATTCCGTTATGTAATTTGTGACCCCCCAGGGCGTTATGCCAGCCCCTGTAACGTCTGCATCGTCCAGACGCTGGCGCTTGGAGACATCTACTTCCACGTACAGCTTTTCGCTATTACGGCCCTGTTTGTTGTCCAGCACCTGGTGCAGCACATCATGTTCTCCCTCATCATCTGGCAGAAGCACTAGCGTGATTTCGCGTTGGCTAGCGTGGTCCCGAAAAGGTTGCTGCTGCGGCAACAGCCCGGTGAGCAGCGCGTCCTTGGGCGGTAGATTCCACCAGGTGCTTGCGTTCGCTTGCGCCACGGGCGCTGCATTGATGGGCCCGCGCGCATGACGACCGGTGGCCGGCGATGGTGTCGCAGGCTGCGGCAGCATTTGCTGGCGCATACGGGCGTGTTCTAAGTGAACCAACCTCTCCTGTGGTCTAAGCGCTTCTGGGGACGGGCACAGGATGCGGGGCCGTGCATCCATGGTGGTTAGTTCGTCGGCCTCAAGTAGGCTGCGCAAGTCGTGGCTTTTAAGTCTGAACGGGCCGTCGTTGGATTCGAAGCCTGGCCATCGAAATGCTGCCTCGGCCGGGTGGGTGAAGCTGCGCAGATTGCGCGTGAATACATGCACATTTGCGCTGCCGCAATCGCCGGCGCGGTGGCGGCGCACTCGCCCTAGCAATTGAATGAGCGAGCGTACCGATGACGGTTCCACCACAGCCCAGTCGTAGTCGTGGTCTCGACCTACTTCGGTCACAGGCGAACCCAATACGACGAACAGGTGGTCGCACTCGACACTAACATCCAGTTGTTCCCGAACGGAAGGCAGCGAGAAGACAGCATTGGGTTGTTGTCGCTTGAGCGTGCTGTCAAGTTGGCGCTCAATGGCCGAACGAATTAGCAACGGGTGCCTTGAATGATAGACGCACAGATGGATGCGCAATCCCTTGGGTGCGCCCTGTCGAAACAGGCCCAGGGCCACCTTGATTAGTGGCTCAACATTGGCCATACGTACCAGTCCGAAACTTACACGTTTGCCGGTCTGCGGGTCAATACTGTGATGCTTGGTGTGCAGGGTAGCCGCCGACTGCATAATGGCGGCAGCTAACGCAGCGCAGGCCTCGTCGGTACGTGCGCTCAAGCCTTCTAGATCGACCAGTTTAAGTCTTCGGCGTGGCGCTTGCAGTGCTAATGAATGCGCGCGTTGTGTCACAAAGCCCTGATGTTCAACATCAAAACGCACAGGGTCGGCGCATAGTGCATGGCGCTGTGTGAACTCGTCTAGCCACAGGCAGCATGTTGGTGCGACAGTGCCGGTCTCCAATGGTTGTACACCTCGATTGGCCATAAACTGGCTCCTGCCCTTGGCATAAGCTTCAAACAGTCCTTGCACCAACGCGGGTGGCAACGTGGCCGAAGACAGTAGTACTCGCGACCCCAACAGGCCAGCCCAGTGAACAAGTCGCGTTAACGCGGGAAGATCGTTAAGGTCAAAGTCGTCGGGCTCGTCCAGCACCAAGTCACCGCTCAGAAGTCGTAGCATTGGCGCGATCTGGCGACCACCGCGCTGACTTTCAGTGGCAGGGGTAAGGTGGTCTATGGTGCAAACCAAAATGGGAGCAAGCAGCAGTTTGCGAATCTCGGGGTCAGCTACGGCACGCTGTAACAACGGATGCTGGTCGGTGCGGCCTTCAAACATGACATGGCCGTCTTCTTCCAGCAGTGATTGGCCAGAAGCCGAGCCTTTGGCTTCGGATAATCCCTCATAGTGTTCAAAGAGCGCGCGGTTTGCGCAGCCACCGACGCGAATGGCCAAGTCTTCCTCGTCCAGCCCAAGCAACTGCCTAAAGGCCTGCCCGGTTTGCAGCGTGAGAGTGCGCAAACCCATGGCAAATGCGCAGCGCATGCCCTGCGCCGGGTTCGCCAGGGCGTACATCACCCGTGCGTTGGCCAAAGTCTTGCCGCAGCCGGTGGAGGCCATATTCACTATGAAGGCGCCGTGAATTTCGCTTTGCAGGCGCATGCTGGCCGCGATGTCGGCAGCCTTGTCCTGCCACCGGAAGCGTTCGGACTCGGCGCGCTGCTTAAGCTTGCGGTGTTTCCCCAGGCGTGGCAGATGCTGTTCAAACCGAGGCAGGAAGCGGGCCACTTCTGCAGCATGCTGGGCGACACCCAGTAGGTGCTCGTCCAGCATTTGGTTGGGTTTGCCGCCATCGCGGATGTTGGCGACTAGCAGGCTGGCATTCTTCACCATGACTCTGCCTGGGGCGGGCTTGCCATTGGCATCCAACTCCAAGCTGGAGTAGTGGTGATCGGCAAGCATCAGACACAGGCGGCTGAGGTGTAACACAAACGGGTTATCTAACAGTCCGTTGACCTGTTCTTTTCCAACATAGCTGGTTAGGCGGCGGGCCAGACGCGCAGCACGGTGCTGCCATTCAGGGGTGTTGACTGGCAAGCCATGCGGAAAATTCCAATAGGGTTTGAGTGTTTCTTCGCTGGCGTTCCTGAATTCGTCCTCATTCCAGCGCGCCGTTACTCGTGCCAAGGTACCTTGCATCAATCCGGACGTAAATACTTCGCCATATGGAAGCACCGGCAGGCGGTGGTGGCTGACCACCAGCCAGCCCAGCGCTTGCGCTAGCGGTGCATTGCACAGGCGGATGAATGGCGAAGGGTTGGGCCCGTGGGGGGTGTCCTTGTGCAATCGCGCGAGCCAGGACGCATCGTCACCTGCCGTGGGGGCAGCAAGCCGTGCCAGCCAGGTGGCATCATCGTCGCCTCCCACAAATGCCTCCAGCAGACGCAGCGAAACCCATTCGTGCCGTATCAGGTTGCGCCCGCTCAGTCTGCCTTTCAATCGGTCTTGAAACGCCTGCATGGCTTTGCCCAGGTCGTGCACCAGGCCGGCCAGATCCGCCAATAGGCGAATCAGGTCTCCGTTATGCCAATCGTTCTGGTCTTGTTCACGTAACACGTTGCGTTGGGTGCTGTTGGTGGGTACCGCGCCCTGTTCGTTGAAACGCGATGCATCGCCCACGGTCCATAACAGTTCGCTGTGGTCCATGCCCCGAATCCAATGGCAGGCGACTGCAGTGTTTTTGCGCGCCGTCTTGCGCAGGAGCGTTCGCAAGGTGTTCAGGCCGTCTTGGGTAATGGGTGTTTGCCAGGTGCGGTCGCCACGCCGCTCGGCAAACTGGTCGAGGATTCGGCGGGTCTCCGTCAGGGCACGCTTCTCACATTGGGAGATGAGCAGAATATTCATGCCGATGCGCCTTTTTCCGTCACTGCCATGCGGCTGACCGTGGACGCGGTGCGCTTAATCTCGTCGATCATGAAGTCCAGTGCTTCCGTGCGGGTGAGCGCTTCTATGCAGGCCTGCCGGAATTCCTGCTCAGAGTGACCATGGGTCGCCGACAAGAATGCCTGTGGCAAGATGACGGCGTCTTTTATGAGGTCGGCAATATCAAACACTAGGCCACCTCGACGCGTTTTTCCATGCAGCACTGCCAGCGCATGGGGCAGGCCCAACACCCAGGCTGCGGTGGCGCCCAGTCCGTAGGCCAGGTAATTGCCGTGGTCGAGAAACTGATTGGCCGCGTCTATGCCATCACCTCGTTTTGCGCGGGTGAAGTCGCCATAACCGACGCCTACGCTGGCTAGGCGATACAGTTGCTTGGTGAGACGTCCCTCTTCAGTCAGTAACGCGGTGACGTCGGGCGCGACACGGATGGCGGAGACGCTGGCCTGCACCAGTTCACCCAGTTCTTCCAGATTGGCGGAGAAGCCTTGCTCCTTGAGCGTCTTGCTGCGGCTCCAGTGTGCTGACAGTCGTTCCATGCGGGCCATCTGGAAAAGACGTGCTGCAGTCAAGCGCAGCTCGTCATCGAACCAGAATCTAACCCATTGCTGCAGATACTCAGTCGGTCGATACTCGCTTTGGCCAGGCAACCAAGCAACTTCAAGGGATTGTTCTGTGCCTGCAAAAAGAGGCGTTCCGCCGCCACCACAAAACCCAATCATGACGCCGGCTTTGGCTAATTCTCGAACGGCTGCTTGAGTAACTGACGTGCCGTTACCCAGCAAAACTGTTGTGGTATTGGCAATTGGAATATTCCAGTAGAGCGACTCTTTCCCACGCTCAGTTACATATTCAACACGCCCCCCATTGACTAACAATCGGCAATGCTCAAGGTAGTAAATGTTTGCGCGTTTCGAATGAATTATCGAACGCAGGTCGCCGGATTTAATGTCTTGCATTGGGCCGTTTTCCACCAAAATAACGTGGGTTTTCTTACGACTGGTAGTCCACACTAATATTTTGCATGATTATGTGCCGTTGCTTTTGCAGTCGAACTATTTGGAAGTTTTTCTTGGAAATATCTCAAAATCACCCATTTGGGTGATTGCAAATTTGTATTTCAAATCTACTATGCGTGCGTTTATTTTTCGAATTAACTGCGGATTTTGTGAGTATTGGTGTCGCGCCAAAAATACCTCGAACGTTGAGCCGCGCACTCAGCCGCATATGCTGCTGAGGTTCAGAGCGGCAGCGGGGAAATAGGAATAACTCATAAAACGACTGTCGGAAACTGCGGCATTCACAAGCTCGCTGGCTCTCATCGGTCTGTACTCAATAGTAGTCCCATGCCTTGCAACGGGACCCAAAGTATTCAAAGCACCTGCATTGAGATCGCAGAGGCAGCCATGTCGCCACACAGGAGCCCACAGTGTTTCTCGATCATGGTTACGCTAGTGCCGCTGATAACGCAATGGTGCAGGGTGTGGGGCTGCTGGAACAAGGTGCGCGCAGCCACGCGTTTTTTTCACCGAGGCTCACGGGGTGAGCCCCGGCTGCGGGATACTGCGGCTTCCGTCTGCTATCGCGCCGCCCTGCATCCCCATGAGCACTGATATTCGCCAATCCTCTGCGTCCAGCCACCTGCCGGGTTTCATGGTGCTGCATGGCAACCGCCTGGAGGATTTGCGAACCCTGCTGATTGGCTTTCTGAAATCCCAGCCGCTGGCCGTGTTGCAACCGGAAGTGATTCTGGTGCAGAGCAATGGCATGAAAAACTGGCTGGAAATGGCGCTCGCCGATGAAGACGCGCTGGGGATTTGTGCCGCCACCCGCATGGAGTTGCCGGGAGGCTATCTGTGGCAGGTCTACCGGGCCGTGCTGGGCGCCGATGCGGTTCCGCACCACATGGTTTTTGACAAGGCCAATCTGTTGTGGCGCCTGATGCGGCTGTTGCCCACACTGGCGGCTGCCAATCCGGTCTATGCGCCGCTGCAGCGCTACCTCGGCGCTGGTGCCGAAGGACGCCGGCTTTACCAGCTGGCACAGCAAATTGCCGACGTGTTCGATGGCTACCAAAGTTACCGCGCCGACTGGCTCGGTGACTGGGCAGCGGGCCAGGACATTCTTCGGGCACACGATGGTCAGGCGCAGGCGCTGGACGAAACGCAGCGCTGGCAGGCCCAGCTCTGGCGCGATGTTTGTGCCGATGTCGGTGCGTCCCTGGCGGACGCCTCACGTTCCAGTGTCCATGCACGCTTCATGGCCGAAATGAAGAAGCTGGTGCAGCGCTACCAGGCCAATGGCCAGGTGCCAGCTGGCGTTCCCCCCCGCATCGTGGTGTTCGGTATTTCTTCGCTGTCCATGCAAACGGTGGAAGCGCTGGCGATTTTGGGCCAGATGTGCCAAGTGCTGATGCTGGTGCAAAACCCGTGTCAGTACTTCTGGGGCGATATTGTTGAAGGGCATGCGCAACTGCGCCAGCAGCTGCGCCAACGCCAGCAGGCCAAGCCGCAACGTGATGGCAGCCGGCAGGGGCGGCTGTTTGATGAGGCGCCAACGCATGCGGTCGGTCATCCGCTGCTGGCGTCCTGGGGCAAACAGGGGCGTGACTATCTGCACCAGTTAAATGAATTTGACCAGGTCGAGGCCTACCGCGGCCGGGTGTCCCGGGTCGATGCCTTTGTCGATCCGGTAGTGGGCCTGGCGCAGCCCAGCCAGCTTGCTCAGTTGCAATCGGCCATCCTGAACCTTGAGCCCTTGCCCGCGCAGGCCGTGCCGCTGTCGCCCAGCGACCGCTCCATTGTGCTGGCCAGCACCCACTCGGCGCAGCGTGAACTGGAAGTGCTGCATGACGCGCTGCTGGCCTGGTTCGATGCCGACGCAGAGCTGCAAGCGCGCGATGTGATGGTGATGGTGCCCGACATGGAAAGCTTTGCGCCGCACATCCACGCCGTCTTCGGGCGCTTTGCACGCGGCTTGCCACGCCACATTCCGTATTCCGTGGCCGACACCACAGCGCGCCAGTCCCCGATGGTCCAGGCTCTGGAGCAGCTGCTGCAGCTGCCGGAGTCGCATATTTCGCTGCTTGACTGGTTAAGCCTGTTTGAGGTGTCGGCCGTTCGCCATCGGTTTGGCCTGACACCCGCCGACATTACGCAATTGCAGGAATGGCTTAGCAGCGCCGGCGTGCGCTGGGGCTTGGATGCCAGCCATCGCCAGCGCTGGGGCATTCCCGACACCAGCCCCGGTGCCGACCAGAACACCTGGGCCTTCGGTCTGCGCCGGCTGTTGCTAGGCTATGCCGTAGCGGAGGGCGCGTGCTGGGCGGCCACTTTGCCGCAGGCCGCGATTCGCAGCCTGGATGGCGCGCTGATCAGCCATTTGCTCGAGTGGGTGGAGGCGATCAGTGCCACCCTGCAGGTGTTGAGCAGCGCGCAGACGCCGCAGCAATGGTGTGCCACCCTGGGGGCACTGGTGGAGCGCTTCTTTTTGGCGGAAGACGATGCCGACGAACGCATGGTGCAGCGCTTGCTGGAACCCTTGGAGGTCTGGCTGCGTGCCTGCACCGAGGCCCAGTTAGAGACGCCGCTGGCGCTGGACGTGGTGCGCGAACATTGGCTGTCCCAAATTGCCGATGTCGGCCTGACACAGCGCTTCTTTGGTGGCGGGGTGCAGTTTGGCACGCTCATGCCGATGCGCTCGATTCCCTTCAAGGTGGTTTGCCTGCTGGGCATGAACGATGGCGCCTACCCGCGCCAGTCAGCGCCACGCGATTTTGATCTGATGGCACAAAGTTGGCGCGCCGGAGACCGCTCGCGCCGTGAAGACGATCGCTACCTGTTTCTGGAGGCGATTTTGTCAGCGCGTGAGCGGCTCTACATCAGCTGGCAAGGGCACAGTGCCAGCGATAACGCCGAACAGCCGCCCTCGGTGCTGGTGGCCCAGTTGATCGACTACCTGCACAGTGGCTGGAGCCCTGCGCGTGCGGTGGATCAGCAGCCTTTGCAGGCCTATTCCGAGGTCTATTTCTTGCAGGGTTCGGCGTTTCAGACTTTTGATCAGGAGTGGGCCCGCTTGCACGGACTGGCCGACGCTGATAGCAATGCGCTTGCCGGCCATGCAGCCGCTGCGCCCAACCCAGCACCACCGCTGGCACTGCGGTTGGAGGATATGCGCCAGTTGCTGCGGCAACCGGTCGAGGTGTTCTTTTGCGCACGTTTGCACATACGCTACGAAGACCTGCAAGCGCCGGTGCCGGACCTGGAGCCATTTTCCTTGAATGGTTTGGAAAAATACCAGGTCGGCCAAGCCCTGCTGAAAGCCAGCGACGCGCAGCGCGGGCTGCAGGCGCTGAAACTGTCTGGCCGCTTGCCAATGGCGGCCTTTGGGGATCGTCTGCAAGCCACATTTGAACGTGAGCTGGCGCTGGTATTGGAGCGTCGGACCGGTTGGCGTGAAAAATTTACCGAGGCCAGTCCGGCACTGGCCATTTCCTTGAATGTCGATGGACACACCATTACCGGCACCCTGAACGATCTCTGGCGCAGCCGGCGGCCTGGCGCCCCTGCGGCGGCGGATACGGATGCGGATGCGGAGTATGTTTATCTGCAATTGGGCCAGCGCCTGGGCGCGGTACTCGAAGGCAGCAAGGACGAGCGCGTCGCACGTGGCCACATTGTGGCCGGGCTGTGGGTCAACCATGTAATCGCCTGCGCCAGTGGATGGCAACTCACCAGTGTGCAACTCGGCCTGGATGGTCAGGTGGTGTTTCAGCCGCTGGCACCCGACCAGGCGCTGAACATCGTACGGGACTGGTTGCGCGCCTACCACGCGGCCTGGGCGCAAGCACTGCCGGTGGCCTGCAAGACCGCCTGGGCCTACCTGCAGGCGCAGGCCAAGGCACAGCGCTTGCTGGCGGAGCAGCCGGACAAGCCGGAGAAGCAAAAAAATCCCCACGATGCAGCCGAAGCGGTGTTTGAGGATGGTTTCCAGGCAGCGGGCGAGCGCAGCGCCTCGCCCTATCTGTCACGCGCTTTTGACAGTTACCAGGACATTGAAGCCGACCTCGCGCACTGGGCCGAGGTGATTTATGGCGCCATGGCGTCGCATGCCGCCGGGTCGGACGCGGACGCGCAGGAGCAAGACGCATGAACCGATTGAATCCCCTCACCATGCCATTGAGCGGCCTGCAGGTGATTGAAGCCTCGGCCGGTACCGGTAAGACATTTACGCTGGCGGCGCTTTATGTGCGCCTGGTACTGGGCCATGGCCGCATGGCGACGCCAGCGGCAGGCGCACTGTATCCACCGCAGATTCTGGTAATGACGTTCACCGATGCGGCAACTTCCGAGTTGCGCGCCCGCGTGCGCCAGCGCCTGGCGCAGGCGGCGCAATATTTCAAAGGCGTGGCAGCGCCGAATGCAGCGCCGGATGATTTTTTGCAGCAATTGCGCGCCGAGTTTGCGCCGGACCGCTGGGCGGCTTGTGCGCAGCGTCTGGACATGGCCGCGCAGTGGATGGACGATGCGGCGATTTTTACCATCCATGGCTGGAGCAGTCGCATGCTCAAGAGCCATGCATTTGACAGTGCCAGTCTGTTCCAGCAAAGCCGGGTGGAAGATAGCGACAAGCTGCGCCTGGGCGCCGTGCAAGATTATTGGCGCCGCTGGTTTTATGCCGTGCCGCTGAGTGCGCTGGGTGCCTTGGCAGCGGTGGGGGCCACGCCCGATGCCTTGCTGGAAAAACTAAAACCGATCTGGCGCGACAGCGAGCGCGCACCCGGCACCGTTGCCGCTGCCGGAAAAGACCCGATAACGCTGCTGCAGGAATGGGCCCAGTGGCAGGCCGCAGTGGCGCAGCAGGAAGCCGCGGTGCGCAGCGCTTGCGATGTCTCGCTGGTGGCCATGCTCGAGGAGACCATCGCGGCCAAGCAGCTCAAAGGCTACAAGAAAGTCTGGCCGGCCAGTTTGCTGGAATGGGCACAGGGTGAAGCCACGGTGTCGTTGAACAAAACCGCACGCAAGGCAGCGCAGACGCTGCTGCGGCGATTCTCGGCGTCGACGCTGCAGGGCCTGGGCTGGAGCCGGGCCGCAGACTGTGCTGCGTTTGGCGCTATCGAAAGCCTGTGCCAGCTGCTCGACCAGGAGCCGGATGTGGCCAGCCAGTTGCTAAGCCATGCCGCAGTGCAGATTGGTTTGTCTTATCAAAATGCCAAGAATGCGTTGGCGCAATTCGATTTTTCTGACTTGCTGCAATGCCTCTACCGCGCCTTGCAGGCGCCTGACGGCCGTCTGGCGGCAGCCATTCGGCAACAGTTTCCGGTGGCCCTGGTGGATGAATTCCAGGATACCGACCCGTGGCAGTACGGCGCGCTGGCCAAAATTTATGGCGCATCGCCGCATGCCGACACCGGTTTGATCATGATTGGTGACCCAAAGCAGGCGATCTACAGCTTCCGTGGTGCCGACCTCAATACCTACCTGGCAGCGCGCCAGCAGGCGCAGGCTATTCACACCTTGTCGGGCAATTTTCGTTCCACCGGGGCCATGGTCAATGCCGTCAACCACGTGTTTCAAAGTGCCCAGCAACCGTTTGGCGCCGTGCCTTTTGACCCGGTGCAAGCCTGTAACGACAAGGTTCAGCCCGTGCAAGTGGCTGGCGTTGCGCAAGCGGCGCTGACGGTCTGGTATCTGCAGCCGCCAGCGGCGGGCGAGAAGCCAGTACGCAAAGAGGTATTCCTCCAACAGATGGCGGAGCTGTTTGCCACCCAGATGGTGCATCTGCTCCAGGCCCGGGCGGCGCGGCCCGGAGAAATGGCGGTGCTGGTGCGTGACGGCACCCAGGCGCGGGCGGTGCGCCAAGCCTTGTCGCAGCGCGGTGTGCGCAGCGTCTACCTGTCGGAGCGCGACAGTGTCTTTGCCACACAGGAGGCCAAGGACCTGTGGCGCCTGATGTGTGCGGTGGCCAATCCCCGTTCCACGGCGGGTTTGCGTGCGGCGCTGGCGACGCATTTGTGGGGCCTGTCCTTTGCCGCGCTGGAAGCCCTGTTTCAGGATGAAGACGCCTGGGACGCCATGGTGGAGAAGTTCAACGGCTGGCAGGTGGTTTGGCAACGCCAAGGTTTTTTACCAATGTTGCACCGCGTGTTGCACGACCAGGCCATTCCGCGGCGCATGCTGAACCCGTCCAACCCCAGAGACAACGAGGGCGAACGCCGGCTCAGCAACCTGATGCATCTGGGCGATTTGCTGCAAAGCGCCAGCGCCGGCCTGCAAGGCGAGGCGGCGCTGATTCGCTACCTGGAACAGTTGCTGCAAAATCCGAAAGCCGGTGGCGATGCCGGCGAATTGCGGCTCGAAAGCGATGCCCATCTGGTGCAGGTCATCACGATCCACAAATCCAAAGGCCTGCAATACCCGTTGGTGTTTTTGCCCTACGCCTCGACCTTTCGCAAGGAAGACAAGGACAGCGGCAGGGACGACGCCGAGCGCATCGCGGAAGATATTCGTTTGCTGTACGTGGCAATGACGCGTGCCGAGCGCGCCTTGTATATGGGCCTGGCCAAGGTCAAGGGCGACCTGGACGGTGCCACGCCGCAAGCGCAAAGTGCCGTGTCGGTGCTGCTGCAGCGCCAGGATGCCGGCGATTTGGCGGCCCGGCTACAGGTCTGGCAGCAATGCCCGGATATTCAGGTGTTGCCGGCGCCGCCCGCCACGTCCGCGCAGTTTGTGCCGGAATCGGGCGTCAAACAATGGAAGCCCGCATTGCAGCCGGTGCGGCAGTTGCAAAGCCGTTGGTGGAGCGCCAGTTTCAGTGCCCTGACGCGCGATTTGGGACATCTGGCAGTGGCCGCTCCGAGTCCGGGCTCGGAGCGCGATGCCCGGGTCGACGATGCGCTGATCGACAGCGCCGAGCCGAGCGATCTGCTCTGCGGTGAAGCACTGCCAACGCCGACCGTGGCGCCACGCTTTCATGCGTTTCCGGCCGGCAGCCGTTATGGAACCTTGTTGCACGACTTGCTGGAATGGCAGTTCGAGCGCGCTTGGCCGCTGGCCCAAGACAATGTAGATGCGGCGCAGGCACGCGACTGGTCGGCGCTGCTGCAGCGCAAGGCCCAGGCATTGAAGCTCGGTGCAGAAACGCTGGCGCAATTGCAGGACTGGATCCCGTGCATCGGGCAGGCGACCTTGCCGTTGCCGTCTGTCTCGGTAGGCGCCGACGCTGAAGCGCCGCCGCCGGCGCTGAAACTGTGTTCGCTGGACCGAAGCAATGCCTGGGCTGAAATGGGCTTTGCCTTGCCGGTGCATACCCTGGGTGCCGCGCAGCTGGATCGCCTGATCAGCCAGCAACTGCTGCCGGGCCAGCCGCGCAGCCCTTTACAGGATTTGCAACTTGAGGGCATGTTGATCGGCTTCATGGACCTGGTGTTGCAGCACGCAGGCCGCTATTACGTGCTGGACTACAAGTCGAACCGGCTGGATGCCTATAGCGCGGGCTATTTGTCAGCAGCCATTCTGGCGCACCGCTACGACGTGCAGTACACCCTGTACACACTGGCCTTGCATCGGCTGCTGAAATCGCGTTTGCCGGGCTATGACTATGACCGGCACGTTGGCGGCGCCATTTACCTGTTCCTGCGCGGTATCGATCAGCCCGGGTCGGGGGTGTTCGTGGACCGCCCGCCGCGCGCGCTGATCGAGGCGTTGGACGCTGCCTTTAGCCACAAGGTTTTTGCTCAGGAGGTGGCATCGTGATGCCCTTGGATGATGTGGCTGCGGAACTGCCGCTGCCCTTGCGTGGGCTGGATCTGGCCTTTGCCAACTTTCTGCAACAGGCACAAAGCAGCGCCAACCCGCAGCACGCCTTGCTTGCCGCCCTGACCAGTTACCAGTACGGACGCGGTCACGCGTGCCTGGACCTGGACTTGCTGGCCACGCAAGGGGCCAGCGCCCTGGGTTGGGACGGCAGTTTGCAGGCCCGGCTGCCACGCGATCTGGCGTGCGCCGCTGCCAGCCTGCCGTGGATCGCAGGCGCTGACAGTCCGCTGGTGTTGCAGGGGAGTCGCCTGTATTTGCGCCGCAACTGGAACGCCGAGCAATCGATTCGCGCGGCTATTGATGCGCGCTTGCAGCAGGTGTGCGCGGTGCCGGAAAATTTGCCGGACTTGCTGCACACCCTGTTCCCCGAACCGCCCGGCAGCGGCAGCGCAGTGCCGCAAGCGAAGGCGCCCGATTGGCAGAAAGTGGCTTGCGCCCTGGCCGCGCGCAAACGGCTGACCCTGATCACCGGCGGGCCTGGCACCGGAAAAACCACCACCGTGGTGCGCCTGTTGGCACTGCTGGACGCAGCGGCAAGCCGCGCGGATTGCCCGCTGCGGGTGGCGCTGGCGGCGCCCACTGGCAAGGCGGCCGCACGTCTGGGGGAATCGATTGCCTCGGCGTTGCAGCAACTGCCGCCCGGCATGCGCCCGGCGACACCGCCGCAAGCGGTGACTTTGCACAAGCTGCTGCAGGTCCATTCCAGTCCGTCGGGCGCGGCAGCACCGGCCCTGGCGGTGGATCTGGTGATCGTTGACGAGGCGTCCATGATCGATCTGGAAATGATGGAGCGCCTGCTCGCAGCAGTACCGCTGTCAGCCCAGCTGATTTTGCTGGGCGACAAAGACCAGCTGGCGTCGGTGGAGGCGGGTGCCGTGATGGCGCAGCTGTGCGAGGGAGCGCTGGCCGGAAATTACGCCGCCGACACCGTGGCCTGGGTGCGCTCCATGGCAGCGGCCGACCTGGGGCCCTGGGCGGTGGCGCCCGCTACGCCCGAGGCCGCGACGGCCTTGGCCCAGCAAACTGTCATGCTGCGCCACAGTCGCCGCTTCAGGGACGACAGTGGCATCGGCATTTGGGCCACGGCGGTGAATGCCGGCGACAGCCGCAGTGTCCGGGCGCTCTGGGGCAAGACGCCGGAATGGGCGCCAGGCGTTGCAGCGGTCGTCGACCGTTTGCCAGTGGCGCAGGCGCAGGACGCGCGCATTACTGCGCTGGTAAAGCACGGCTGGAGCGACTGGCTCGACACCCTGCAGGCCTTGGAGTCCGCTCCCTGCTCGGATGGCCAGGCTTGGCAAGCCCTGCAGGCGTTTGCCAGGTTTCAGTTGCTGTGTGCCGTGCGCGAGGGCGCCTGGGGGGTGGACCTGCTGAACCGGCGCATTGCCAAAGCCCTGGGTTTCAAAGACGCTGGCTGGTATGCCGGGCGGCCTGTCATGGTCACTCGCAATGACTACAACCTGGGCCTGATGAATGGCGACGTTGGACTGTGCCTGCCGCATGCCAAGGGATTGCGGGTGGCGTTTGCGGATGGCCAGGGCGGTATTCGCTGGGTCTTGCCCGCGCGCCTGGACGCGGTGGAAACCGTGTTCGCCATGACCGTGCACAAGTCGCAGGGGTCGGAGTTTGAACACGTCTGCCTGGTATTGCCGGAGCGGCCGGTGGCGGTACTGACCCGTGAGCTGCTGTACACCGGCATCACCCGCGCCAAGTCGCGTTTGTCACTGCTGGTGCCGCAGTCGGAGGTGTTGTTCCGGGCCGTCGACGCCAAGGTCTTGCGCAGTGGCGGTCTGGCGCAAAGCGCAGCCGCTGGCTAGGCGCCTCCAGGGGGGGCAGGGCGGTGGCGCTGGCCTACTTGGTTTCCAGCGCTCGCGCAGCGGCGTCCGTCGGTGCTGCAGCCGGCGCTGGCATCAAATAGGCCATGGCCGCCGGCTTTGACAAGCCAAAGGCCAGATTCACCGGCATGCCGTCACTGCTTCCGTAGGCAAAGCCACGCGTTTCGGACAGCAGTGTGAACTTCAGCGCGGCGGCGGTGCCATCATTGCAGCGCAGGTCGATTTCGCCGCTGTTGGTGCCGGTATAGCGCAGCGTTCCGTTGCATGCGGTGACCGTGCCCTCGCCGTCATTGAAGGCCACGCGGCCGCTGCGCCCGGGTGTCAGATAGACCTTGCCCTCAAGCATCTGACCATGGACCAACAGATAGCCGCTGGCCGAGCTTTCGACCAGGTACATACCGAGGTCGTTGACGCTGGCGCAGCCCGCCAGACTGAGCAAAGCGCAAAGCATTAGGCTGCGCCGGAAAATATTCTTTATTTGCATGGCTATCTTTCTGTTGCTGCGCGGGCAATGGTCTGGCTATCGGCAGCGGTGTAACATCTTAGCCAATTCCAATCAATAGCAGCATATGACCTCTTGCTACGCTTTTCCCCTGCACCATGAGCGACGTAGATAGCACGGCCGACGAAGTCAATCGACTCCAGCTCAAGTCGCTGGGCCTGAAGCCCGGCATGGCGCTGCAAACCCGGCGTTTGGTGGACGGTGCCAGCAAGGTGGAATCGCAGTATTTTGGTGCCATCGAAGGCAAAGGCGTGATGGTCGGTCCGCTCGGCCCCGAGGGCAGCAAGACCGAGCTGGAAGACGGCGATATCTGCGTGGTGCGTGGTTTCACCGGGCAGTACGAATACTCCTTTCTGTCGAAGGTTCTGCAAACTTTTGAAAAGCCGTTTGCCTATGCCATGCTGGCCTATCCAGCGCGCGTCGACGCGCGCCTGGTGCGCAAGTCGATGCGCACCAAGGTGTCCTGGCCGTGCACGATTCAGGTGTTGGACGTCAACGCCGCACCACAGCCGGTGACCCTGGTGGACCTGAGCATGAGTGGCGCGATGATCAAGGCGCCGAGCGCGCTGGCCGCGATTGGCAGCAGCTTGCGGCTCACCCTGTCAGCGCAATTTGAGCAGACACCGATGGACCTGGTGGTGATGGCCAAGATCTGCCATAACAACCGCGCAAGCTATGACGACAGTTATTTTGTTGGCATGGCGTTTATCGGACTGAGCGCGCAAGACAAGCTGGTGCTGCAGTACATCACCAACGTAGCACCGGCCACACCCTGACCGCGAAGTAATGTTGCGGGGCTGAGCAGCTCAGGCAGTTTTGTCGAGCAGGGTGCCAGTCATGGCATTGGCGGTTTTGAATACCGCGAGGTTGGCCAGAAACTGGTTTTTGGCCTGCAGCTGCGTGACGACATCGGTTTCCAGTGCCGGACCGGCCTGGGGCGCGAGCCCGACAGTGGTGCTGACACCGCCCCCCGATTGCGCGCTTTGTGCCACCACGCGGCGCTGGTAGGCCGGCGTCTGCGCATTGGCAATATTGCTGGCGGAGGTGTTCAGCAGCGTTTGCGCGGCCTGCATGCCGGACAAGGAAATCGAGGAAAGGGACGTCATGGATGCACCTGGGGTTTGCACGAAGCGAGGGCTATTGGGCGCCAAAACACACAAAAATGCAATCACCTGCGCACGGCTACGCTGCTTTCCCACTACACGATGGCTGGCGTTGCAATGCCGTATCCTCGGCCCATGGAAAACACAGTCAATCCAAGCGGAGCTTCCGCATCTTCACCCATTGTCAACCTGGCTTTGCAGGGCGGTGGTTCGCACGGTGCGTTTACCTGGGGCGTTCTAGACGCCCTGCTGGCCGACGGTCGGATGCAGTTTGAGGGCATCAGCGGTACCAGTGCCGGCGCCATGAATGCGGTGGCCATGGCCTATGGCTACAACGATGCGCTGGCGAAAAATCAGGCCGACCCGCGTGAGCGTGCGCGTGAGTCTTTGGCTTCATTCTGGAATGGCGTGGTCGAGATGGGCGAAGTGGCGCAACCCCAGTCCGCAATGTATAACGTGCTGTTCAATGCGTCGGGCATGGCCGCATCGCCGGCGGCTAGCTGGCTCAACGCCATGGCCACCGAATGGTCGCATGCCTTGTCGCCTTACGCGCTCAATCCTCTGGATATCAATCCCTTGCGCAACTTTCTGCAGCAGCAGATCGATTTTGAGGCCTTGTTGCATGACAAGGGCATCAAGGTATTTGTCGTTGCCACCCACGTTGCCAGCGGGCAAGCCGAGGTGTTTTGGGGCAAACGCCTGACCGCCGATGCAGTGATGGCCTCGGCCTGTCTGCCGCAGGCGTTCCAGGCGGTGCAGATTGAAGGGGAGTATTACTGGGATGGTGGATATTCCGGCAACCCGGCGATTCATCCACTGATCTACAACTGCCAGGCGTGCGACGTGTTGCTGGTGCAGATCAATCCGATCCGGCGCAATGCCGTGCCCACCACCAGCGCGCAAATCATGGACCGGATCAATGAGCTCACTTTCAATGCCGGCCTGATTTCGGAAATGCGCGCGATCGACTTTGTGTCCCGGCTGCTGGCCGAGGGCAAGCTGGACCCCCAGCGCTACAAAAATGTACTGCTGCACCGTATCGATGGTGGTGAGGCACTCGACGGCTACGCCGCGTCCACCAAAGTGTCGACCAACGGCGTGTTGATTCGTGCCCTGCGTGATTTGGGCGTGGCCCATGCCCAAGAGTGGCTGGACAAAAAATTCCATGCCCTGGGCCAGCACAGCTCTATCCACATCAAGCACGACTATCTGGACAGCCTGCGCGTGCCGGTGAAATAGCCGGGCGCAGCGGTGCTTTAGCCGGCGGCGTGCTGGCGAATCGCCAACGCCGCTTCGCGGACCAGCGCCGGGCCACGGTAAATCAGGCCGGTATAGATCTGCACCGCGTCGGCGCCAGCGCGAATTTTGGATACCGCATCGGCACCGCTGAGAACGCCGCCGACACCAATAATGGGAAATTGTGCGCCCAGGGCGGCGCGCAGGCGGGCAATGACCTGGTTGCTCATTTCCAGCACCGGAGCGCCCGACAGCCCCCCGGTTTCCTCGGCGTGGGGCAGGCCATGCACAGCGTCGCGGCTCAGGGTGGTGTTGGTGGCGATCACGCCCCAGGCATTGTTGACCTTGCCGCCGCTGTCGCAGCCATAGCGCTTGAGGGTAGCGGCGATCACTTCGATTTGTTCAGCGTCCAGGTCCGGGGCGATTTTCAGGAAGATGGGCTTTTGGCTGCCGTGCAACTGGGCCAGGCGTTCGCGCCGCTCACCGATGGCGCCGAGCAGCGCGTCCAGCGCCGCATCGCTTTGCAGCGAACGCAGGTTTTTGGTATTCGGGCTGCTGATGTTGACGGTGACATAGTCGGCGTGGGCATAGACGCCGTCCAGGCAGCTAATGTAGTCCGCGGTGGCGTTTTCTATCGGCGTGGCGGCATTTTTTCCAATGTTGAGGCCCAGCAGCATGCGCGAAGGCTGTTGGCCCCGGGCGGACTGCTGCTCCTGGCGCAGCTTGCTGCGCTGCACGTTGGCAATGAAGGCCGCCAGGCCGTCGTTGTTAAAGCCCAGGCGATTGATCAGTGCCTTGGCTTCGGGCAGGCGAAACATGCGCGGCTTGGGGTTGCCGGGCTGCGCCAGCGGTGTGACGGTGCCGACTTCGACAAAGCCGAAGCCCATGGCACCGAGCCCGTCAATGCAGCGGGCGTTCTTGTCCAGCCCGGCAGCCATGCCGACCCGGTTCGGGAACACCAGTCCGGCCAGCGTGATGGGGTCGTCCACGCGGGCACTGCAATAGCCCCACTTGAGTAGGTTGCCCTGGCTCGCCGCCAGCGAGGCCATGGTCAGCTCATGGGCGACCTCGGCGTCGAGTCGGAACAAAATAGGACGGGCCAGGCGGTAGGGGATAAGAGGCATGGATAATTCTCGGAATATTTCAGTAACTCTGCCTATTTTCCCAGATGACCCAAAGCACTTCCCCCAACAGCCCTGCCGCTGCACCCCTGACACAAGATGAACTGAAGACCCAGGTCGGTCTGGCCGCCTTGCGTTATGTGGTTCCCGGCGAAATCGTGGGTGTCGGCACTGGCTCCACCGTGAACAAATTCATCGATGCGCTGGCCACCATCAAGGACCAGATCAAAGGCGCAGTGTCGAGCTCACTGGCAAGTACCGAACGCCTGCAGGCTGCCGGTATCACGGTGTTTGATTCCAATGCCGTGCCCAGGCTGGCGGTGTATATCGATGGTGCCGACGAGATCGATGGCGGCGGCAACATGGTGAAAGGCGGAGGCGCTGCACTGACCCGGGAAAAAATTGTGGCGGCCCAGTCGGAGCGCTTTGTCTGCATTGCCGACGAATCCAAACTGGTGGAAAAACTGGGCAAGTTCCCGTTGCCGGTGGAAGTGATTCCGATGGCGACCGAGCGCATCATTGCGCAGTTCGCCGCCAAGGGGGGGCAAGGCAAGATTCGCCTGCGCGATGGTCAGCCGCTGGTGACCGACAACGGCCAGTACATTGTGGACGTGACAGGTTTGGAAATCAGCGACCCGCTGGCCTTTGAAGCCGAAGTCAGCCAGTGGCCAGGGGTTGTGACGGTGGGGGTGTTTGCGTTTCAACGCGCCCAGGTCTGCCTGCTGGGTACCAGCAGCGGCGTTCGTACGCTGACCTTCTAAGGCCTGGGCTGGCGCAAATCAGAACTGAATTCCGGCCGGATTGCTCGGACTGGGGCCGGCGTTGGGCTCCACGGGCTGCGGATTGTTGTCCGGCGCGCTGGGGGCCGGCGTCGGAATGGGCTTTTTGGCCGGGGCCAACGGCGTTGCCTTGCCATTTTTGTAGCCGGCGGGAAGCACCGAGTTGGGTGGATAGCCGGCGGCATCCAGCGTTTGCGTCCAGTCGGCTTGCGAAAAGCCCGTGAGGCGCTGACCGCCGACGACCAGCAGTGGCAAGGAGGACTCGCCGCTAATTCGCTGCAACGCGGCAGCGTCTTCAGCGGTTTTTACGGTGCGTTCCGAAAACGGGATGCCGCGCGCGCTCAGCAAAGCCCGCGCGTCGCCGCAGGGGGCACAGTCGGGACTGGTGTACAAGGTAACCGGAAAGCGCGACATGACTTGCTTGAGCTCGAATGGCAGTCCCGCATCGCCAGTTCCCGGGCTTGTGCTTCCAGCGCTGCCGCTTACTTTGCCAGCACTCTGGGCAGTGGGCGGCTTGTCCGAAAAAGTGAGCTTGCCGTCGGCCCCTATGACACGGTAGACGGGCTGGGCACCGGCACTGGCGCACAGGCCCAACACAGCGATGGCGATAGCGGCAGGCAAGGTTCCGGTTCGTTTCATGGCTGGCTTCTCCACAATTTCAAGCAGTTTATGACATCCCCTGGTGCCGCAGCAATGCATCCAGCTGTGGCTCGCGGCCACGAAATTCCTTGAACGACTCCATCGCCGAGCGGCTGCCGCCGACCTCCAACACCGATTTGCGGTAGCGGGTGCCGGTTTCCACGCTGGCACTGCCGTCTTCGCTGGCACTTTCCTCAAATGCCGCGTAGACATCTGCGCTCAAAACTTCGGCCCACTTGTAGCTGTAGTAACCGGCTGCGTAGCCACCCGCAAAGATATGGCTGAAGGTATGCGCGGTGCGGCTCCAGGCGGGGGCTTGCAGCACGGCCACTTCTTCGCGCACCTGGCGCAGCAAGGGCATGAAGTCCTGGACTGGATCGTGCTCAGTGTGGAGCAGCATGTCGAACAGGGCAAATTCGATTTGTCGCAGCGTTTGCAAACCGCTCTGGAAGTTTTTCGCGGCGATCATCTTGTCAAACAGCGCGGCAGGCAGCGGCGCGCCGGTATCGACGTGGGCGGTCAGGTGTTGCAGTACTTTGGCTTCCCAGCAGAAGTTTTCCATGAACTGGCTCGGCAGTTCCACGGCGTCCCATTCGACGCCGCTGATGCCCGAAACATCGCGTTCGTTGACCTGGGTCAGCAGGTGGTGCAGGCCGTGGCCGAATTCATGGAACAGGGTCGTTACGTCGTCGTGCGTCAGCAGCGCCGGCTTGCCGTCGACACCGTCGGCAAAGTTGCACACCAGGTGTGCCACCGGGGTTTGCAACTGGCCGTTGTCCGGGCGCAACCAGCGCGCTCGCACATCGTCCATCCAGGCGCCACCGCGCTTGCCGGTGCGTGCCGTGGGGTCGAGATAAAACTGGCCTACCAGCTGGGCGTTGCGTTCGATGCGGTAAAAGCTGACGCCGCTGTTCCAGACCGGTGCGCTATCGGCGCGGATCTGCACGTCAAACAGGGTCTCGACAATTTTGAACAGTCCGGCCAGGACCTTGGGTGCGGTGAAGTACTGTTTGACTTCCTGTTCGCTGAAGGCGTAGCGCGCTTCCTTGAGCTTTTCGCCAATGTAGGACCAGTCCCAGGGTTGCGGGTCTTGCAGCCCCAGGTGGTCTTGTGCAAAGGTGCGCAGGTCGGCCAGGTCCTTTTCGGCAAAAGGGCGTGCTTTTTGCGCCAGGTCGCGCAAAAAGCGGACCACGGTTTCGGGTGAATCGGCCATCTTGGGAACCACCGACAGCTGGCCGAAATTGGCGTAGCCGAGCAAGCGGGCTTCTTCGTTGCGCAGCGCCAGAATTTCCCGAACGATGTCGGTGTTGTCGAATTTGCGCATGGCTTCGTCGGCCTGCTCGGAGCAGCGCGTGACGTAGGCGCGGTACAGGGTGGCGCGCAGGGCGCTGCTGTGGGCAAATTGCATCACCGGCAGGTAGCAGGGCATTTTCAGCGACAGCTTGTATTGCGCGGCGTGGCCATCGGCCAGTGCGGCGGTCTGGGCCGCCTGTTGCACGTCTGCGGGCACGCCAGCCATTTCTTCGGCACTGGCGTAGTAAGCAAAGGCATCGGTGGCGTCGAGTGTGTTTTCGCTGAATTTCTGGCCGAGCTCGGCCTGGCGTTCCTGGATCGCGGCGAAGCGGGTGCGGGCCGCGCCTTGCAATTCGGCGCCACCGAGCACGAAGTTGCGAATGGCATTGCGGTGGGCCTGGCGCTGCTCTGCGTTGAGGGTGGACACATCGATGGCCTTGTACTTGGCGTAGAGGCGTTCGTCGGCACCCAGGCGGGTCCAGAACTCGGTGACACGCGGCAGCGCGGCGTTGTAGGCGGCGCGCAATTCGGGCGAATCGGCCACGCTGTTGAGGTGGCTGACCGCCCCCCAGGAACGGCCCAGGCCTTCGGTGGCAACGTCCAGCGTGGCGGCGATGGCCTGCCATTGCGCCGGGAACTCTGGCGCAGTGACGCGGCTCAGCGCAGCCTCGGCCTGGGCCAGCAGGGTGTCCAGGGCCGGTGCCACGTGTTCCGGGCGGATTTGGTCAAACAGCGGGAGGGAGTCAAGACAAAGCAGCGGGTTCATGGGTTCTCGGCGTCAGTGGAGTCAGGGAGCAGTTGGTGGGCTTGGCTTAGGTCAGGCCGCGGGCAGCGGCATCGCGCTCGGCAGCTTCCAGCGTGTTCACCAGCAGCATGGCGATGGTCATGGGGCCAACGCCGCCGGGCACCGGCGTGATGTAGCCGGCCACCAGGCGCACACCGGCAAAGTCGACGTCGCCGCACAGTTTGCCTTCATCGTTGCGGTTCATGCCGACGTCGATTACTACCGCACCTGGCTTGACCATGTCGGCGGTCAGTACATTGCGCTTGCCCACGGCCGCCACGATGACGTCGGCTTGCAGCGTCATGGCTTTCAGATCGGCGGTGGCACTGTGGCAGAGCGTGACGGTGGCATTCTGTTGCAGCAGCATCAGGGCCATTGGTTTGCCGACGATGTTGCTGCGGCCAATCACCACGGCATGCTTGCCGCGCAGGTCGTAGCCAATCGACTCCAGCATCTTCATGCAGCCGTAGGGCGTGCAGGGCCAGAAGCCGGGTTGACCCACCATCAGTGCGCCGGCGCTGGCGACATGAAAACCGTCCACGTCCTTGGCCGGGGAAATGGCTTCAATCACCTTGTGTGCGTCAATGTGGGCTGGCAGTGGCAACTGCACCAGAATACCGTGGATGGCCGGGTCTTTGTTCAGGCCCTCAATGCGCTGCAGCAACTCGGCTTCGGACAAGGTGCTGGGATAGCGCTCCAGCACCGAATGCAGGCCGGCGTCGGTGCAGGCCTTGACCTTGTTGCGCACATACACCTGAGACGCCGGGTTGTCGCCGACCAGGAGCACGGCCAGGCCGGGCGTCAGGCCACGGGCCTGCAGGGCGGCGGTGCGCTGTGCGACCGTCGCGCGGGTTTGCGCGGCCAGGGCGTTGCCGTCAATGATTTTTGCGCTGTAAGGAGTGCTCATAGTGGGTGCTGCGAAGTAAAAACGCCCGCGACTGTGCAGTGGCGGGCGCGATGGGAAAAATGGGATGTGTCAGGCTTTGGGCGCATTTTGCCCGAGAGCAATTTTGAGCAGGTCAGCCACGGTGTTGGCGCTGAGCTTTTCCATGATGTTGGCGCGGTGTGCCTCGACCGTTTTGATGCTGATGCCCAGATCGTCGGCGATTTGCTTGTTCAGGCGTCCGGCGACAATGCGCTCGAGCACCTGGGACTCACGCAGCGTCAGTTTGGACAGCAGGGCGTCTCGGCTGGCGGCTTGCTGGTAGTCGGCAAAGGACTCCTTGGCGTGCTCCAGCATGCGTTCCACCAGACCGACCAGCTGGTCTTCGTTGAAGGGCTTCTGGATGAAATCCATGGCGCCTTTTTTCATGGTGTCGACCGCCATCGGCACGTCGCCGTGGCCGGTAATGAACACGATGGGCAGCGGTGAGCGGCCCTCGATCAGGCGGTTTTGCAGCTCCAGGCCGGTCATGCCACCCATGCGGATGTCGACGATCAGGCAGGCTACTTCACGGGCGTCGTAGCGGCTGAGAAACGATTCCGCTGATTCAAAGCAGCGAACCCGATAACCTTTGCCCTCCAGCAACCATTGCAGGGAATCACGTACGGCTTCGTCGTCATCGACAACATAGACCGTACCCTTTTTAGGAACCAGGCTCATTCAGACATCCAGACGATTAGTTGCTCTTAGCGGAAATGGGTTCGGCATTGCTGCCGGGGTCTGCCAGCGGAATCCAGAAGGAAAACCGGCAACCGACCACATCCGCGCCATTGTAAATGTTCTCGGCGGTCATGCGACCGAGGTGGGATTCGACAATCGAACGGCACAGACTCAGGCCAATGCCCATGCCGTCGGCCTTGGTCGAGAAAAAGGCTTCATACAGGCGCGCCATGACTTCCGGCGCCAGGCCTTTGCCGGTGTCCTGCACCGAGAACAGCACCACCTGCTGGGTGCCCATGGACTTGGGTATGACGCGCAATTCGACCAGCCGGTCGGCGGTCGGGCGTTGTGCCATGTCGATGGATTCGGCGGCATTGCGCAGCAGATTGACCAGCACCTGCTCGATCAAAATCGGATCGACCATCAGCGCCGGCAGGCGTGCCGCGACGTAATGGTTAAGGCGAACATTGCGCCGGCGCAGTTCGATTTCCGCCAGTTCAATGGCTTCGCTGACCATCACGTTGACCTGCGAGCTGGTGCGGTTGGGTTCGCTGCGCTTCACAAATGAGCGGATGCGCTGAATGATCTGACCGGCGCGTTGCGCCTGGCGCGCTGTTTTTTCTAGGGCGCCGAGTAAGTCTTCTTCGGTAATCTGGTGCGACTTGATGCGCGACACCATGCCGTTGCAGTAGTTGTTGATGGCGGTCAGCGGTTGGTTCAGTTCGTGGGCCACGCTGGACGCCATTTCGCCCATGGTGATAAGCCGGCTCGAGTTTTGCGCCCGTTCGGCCTGTGTCGCGGCTTGCTGTTCGGCCATGCGCCGGCTGCTGATGTCGGTGGCAATCACCATCTGCGCCAGGCGGCCGTCAACCCAGCTCAGGTAGCGCGTGCGGACTTCCAGCCACTTGCCGAGTTGCGCGTCGTAGACCTCGCCGCTTTCGGTTTCCGTGTCGGCGATGGAGTCGGTTGGCAGGCCGGCAAATGAGTCGACGCTGTCTTTCGATTCGTCGTTCGGGGCGCTGTTGGGAATGCCGGCCTGGGCTACCAGTTGCAAGTGTCCATTGGCGTGGGTGCCAAACCACTGGCGGTATAGCTTGTTGGCAAATAGCAGTTCATCGCTGCCCAAAGGCGCAACGGAAATAGACGCATCCAGCGCTTCCAGCACGGTGGTGAAGCGTTGGTGCGAGGCCGACAATTGTTCCCGCACCCGGTTCGGTTCGGTGATGTCGGTCATGGACGTGACCCAGCCGGTTTGCGTACCCATGGCATCAATCAGCGGCGCCACATAGAGGCGGGCGTCAAACATGGTCTGGTCGCGCCGCTTGACGCGGACCTGGAAGCCGCCAGGCGTGGATTTGCCGGACAACTCTTCTTCCAGCCGTGTGGCGAGCAATTCGCGGTCGGTATCCGGCCAGTAGGGGAAGGGGGCGACGCTGCCGACCAGTTCGGACTCGGTCCAGCCGGTCATCTGGCAGAAGGCGGTGTTGACGTAGGTGATGCGGCCTTGCAGGTCCATTGCCCGCATGCCGGTCAGCATCGAGTTTTCCATGGCGCGGCGGAAGTTGGTTTCCGAAATCAGCGCTTGCTGGGTTTGGTGCCGCCGCCGCGTGTGTTGCCAGTTGGCGATCAGCATCCAGGCCGTCATCACACTCAGCGCGCTGACCAGCCAGAACAGGCCGCTGCCAATCACGCCGAGCGAGGCGCGGTAGGCTTGGCCGCGCACCACCAGTCCACTGCCTACTGGCAATACCGGCATGGAGAACACATTGGTGCGGGTTGACCAGGGTAGCAGGCCGTTGCTGGTCTTGATCGCAGGTATCGCGGTGCCGGCGAGCAGCTCGCCCTGGCCGTCCAGCAGCGAGATGGCATAGCGCGCCGTGACTTCGTCGGGCACGCCGTAACGGTACAGGCCATCGACCGAGAGTTCGGCCAGTAGCACGCCAGTGAAATGTTCGCGTTCGTTGAGCGGTACATAGATCTGCAGCAGTGGCGACAGCGTGTTGTCGCGCAGACGTTGCAGATACACCGGTTGTCCGGTCAGGTGTGCGGTGGTAAAGGCGGCTTCGCTGTCGCTGGCGCCCGGGTGTTCGGTGTCGTAGTGGGAACCGGTGTGGGCCAGCGTGATCGGATGGATCGCCGTGCCGGTGCCGATTTGCACATGGTGGCGTTCATCAATCCAGGCCAAGCCTTGCATTTCCGGGTACTGGTTGAGCAGATTGCTGGCACGCAGGCGGAAGTCGTCGTGGTTCAGATCGTGGTTGGCGACTTCCCGCGCCAGGCGGGCGAGCTGTTCCTGGCGTTCCAGCAGGCGCAGGCGCAGGCGCTGCTGGGTGTATTCGACGTCGCGTTGTACTGCTTCCTGTTCGCGGTCGATTTCTTCTATCCGCAGATACGCCAGCGCCGCCACGATGGCGGCGAAAAACAAGAGCACCGCAGCCAGTGGCACCAGCATGGCGACCCGGTCCTGGCGCTGCGGATGCAGGCGCTGCCACCAGTGCTTGGCCCGCTTCACCGGAGGCAAGGCCATCGGACTCGGGAGGGAAATCAAATGATTCAAGGGCATCTGCCAAGTGTAGGCCAGTCCGATTTCTGCATTGCAGCTATATTTCATATTACGGAATCAAAAAGCACCACTTGAAATTTGGAATAAATTATGTGAAACTCCGTGCACCGTACTAAATTACCCGCAGTACAAATAAATTAACAAGGAGACATGAATGTCAGCAGTTCCGCAATCGCCCTTGTCCAGCGCTGATTTGGACAGTCAGGAAACCCGTGAGTGGATGGACGCCTTGTCCGCAGTGATTGAAAGCGAGGGCCCTGAGCGCGCGCATTTCCTGCTGGAGCAGTTGCTCGAACATGCACGCCAGAAAAGCATTGATATGCCGTTTTCTGCCAACACCGGCTATGTGAACACGCTCGAGCCCGATCAGGAAGAGCGCTCACCCGGCAATCTGGAAATTGAAGAGCGCCTGCGCGCCTACATGCGCTGGAACGCCATGGCCATGGTGGTCAAGGCCAATCGCCACCACCCGGAAGATGGCGGTGATCTGGGCGGACACATTGGATCGTTTGCATCGCTGGCCAGCCTGTTTGGCGCCGGTTTCAACCATTTCTGGCACGCCGAGAGTGAAAACCATGGTGGCGACTGCCTGTATATCCAGGGCCACGTGTCGCCCGGCGTCTATGCGCGTGCCTTTTTGGAAGGCCGTCTGAGCGAAGAGCAGTTGCTGAATTTCCGCCAGGAAGTCAATGGCAAGGGCCTGTCCAGCTATCCGCACCCCAAGCTGATGCCCGAGTTCTGGCAGTTTCCTACTGTGTCCATGGGCTTGGGCCCACTGATGGCGATTTACCAGGCGCGTTTCCTGAAGTATTTGCACGCCCGCGGCATTGCCAACACCGAAAACCGCAAGGTCTGGGTGTTCTGCGGCGACGGCGAAATGGACGAAGTGGAGTCGCTCGGCGCCATCGGCCTGGCTGCACGCGAAAAGCTGGACAACCTAGTGTTCGTGGTCAACTGCAATTTGCAGCGCCTGGACGGCCCGGTGCGTGGCAACGGCAAGATCATTCAGGAACTCGAAGGCGAATTCCGTGGTTCCGGCTGGAATGTGATCAAGCTGCTGTGGGGCAAGGGCTGGGACCCCTTGTTGGCCCGCGACAAGGACGGCGCCCTGCGCAAGCTGATGATGGACACGCTGGACGGCGACTACCAGGCCATGAAGGCCAACGACGGTGCCTATGTGCGCAAGCATTTCTTCGGCAAAGACCCGCGCACCGCCGAGCTGGTATCCAAAATGAGCGACGAAGCCATCTGGGACCTGCGCCGGGGTGGTCACGATTCGCAAAAGGTTTATGCCGCTTTCCATTCGGCGGTCAACCACAAGGGCCAGCCCAGCGTGCTGCTGATCAAGACCGTGAAAGGTTTTGGCATGGGCAAGGCGGGCGAGGGCAAGAACAATGTGCACCAGACCAAAAAGCTCACCGACGAAGACATCAAGGCCTTCCGCGACCGTTTCAATATTCCAATTCCAGACAGCGAACTGGCCAGCATTCCGTTCTACAAGCCGGCCGACGACACCCCGGAAATGCGGTATCTGCACGAACGCCGCAAGGCGCTGGGTGGCTATCTGCCGCACCGCCGCACGCGTTCCGATGAGAGCTTCACCGTGCCCTCGCTGGACACCTTCAAGTCGGTGATTGAGCCAACCGCCGAAGGGCGCGAAATTTCCACCACGCAGGCGTATGTGCGCTTTTTGACGCAACTGCTGCGCGACCAGGCTTTGGGTCCACGCGTGGTGCCGATTCTGGTTGACGAAGCGCGCACCTTCGGCATGGAAGGTTTGTTCCGCCAGGTGGGCATTTACAACCCGGCCGGCCAGCAATACACGCCGGTCGACAAAGACCAGGTGATGTACTACCGCGAAGACGTCAAGGGACAGATTCTGCAGGAAGGTATCAATGAGGCCGGCGGCATGAGCAGCTGGATCGCAGCGGCTACCAGCTACAGCACCAGCAACCGCATCATGGTGCCGTTCTATGTGTACTACTCCATGTTCGGCTTCCAGCGCATTGGCGACCTGGCCTGGGCAGCGGGCGACATGCAGGCGCGTGGCTTCCTGCTGGGCGGAACGTCGGGGCGCACCACACTCAACGGTGAAGGTCTGCAGCACGAAGACGGCCACAGCCATATTCTGGCCGGCACGATTCCCAACTGCCTGTCCTACGATCCGACCTTTGCGCATGAAGTCGGCGTCATCCTGCACCATGGCCTGAAGCGCATGGTGGAAAAGCAGGACAACGTGTTCTATTACCTGACCCTGTTGAACGAAAACTACGCCATGCCAGGCCTCACCGCTGGCACGGAAGAGCAGATCATCAAGGGCATGTACCTGTGCAAGCCCGGCGCCAAGCTGACGCCACGCGTGCAGCTGCTCGGTTCCGGCACCATCCTGCGCGAGAGCATTGCGGCCCAGCAGCTGCTGGAACAGGACTGGGGCGTGGCGGCAGATGTCTGGAGCTGCCCCAGCTTTAACGAACTGACCCGCGATGGCCAGGACGCCGAGCGCTGGAACTTGCTGCACCCGCTGGAAACGCCGCGGGTGTCCTTTGTCGGCCAGCAACTGGATGCCTACAAGGGCCCGGTGGTGGCATCGACCGACTACATGAAGGCCTATGCCGAGCAAATTCGTCCCTTTATCCCCAAGGGCCGTACCTACAAGGTGCTGGGCACCGACGGTTTTGGTCGCAGTGACTTCCGCAGCAAGCTGCGTGCGCACTTCGAAATCAACCGCCATTACATCGTCATTGCTGCATTGAAAGCCCTGAGCGAGGAGGGCACGGTGCCGGTCGCCAAGGTGGCACAAGCGATTGAAAAATACGGCATCAACACCGAAAAGGTGAATCCCCTTTACGCATAAGCAGCGGAGACAAGAACATGGCAATCATTGAAATAAAAGTCCCGGACATCGGTGACTTTGACGAAGTCGCGGTGATCGAATTGATGGTCAAGGTCGGCGATGTGGTCAAGACCGAGCAAAGCCTGATCACGGTGGAATCCGACAAGGCCTCGATGGAAATTCCGTCCAGCGCCGCCGGCGTGGTGAAAGAGTTGAAGGTCAGTCTGGGCAGCAAGGTCAAGGAAGGTTCCGTGGTGCTGCTGCTTGAAGTGGCCGGCGACGCCGCTGCTGCAGCACCGCTCGCTGCACCCGCCGCCGCCGTGGCTGCGGCCCCGGTGGTCGCAGCGGCTGTGGTGCCCGAGTTGCAGCCATCGGCTGGCGTCTCTGGTCCGCTGGAAGTACGGGTGCCGGACATCGGCGACTTCAAGGACGTAGCCGTGATCGAACTGCTGGTGCAGGTCGGTCAAAGCGTGTCGCTGGAGCAGGGCCTGATCACTGTCGAGTCGGACAAGGCCTCGATGGAAATTCCGTCCAGCGTGGCGGGTGTGGTCAAGGAACTCAAGGTCAAGCTTGGTGACAAGGTCAATATTGGCGACCTGGTGGCGATTCTGGAAGGTGTTGGTACGGCGGCGCCTGTGGCCACACCGGCAGCTGCCGCTCCCGTGGCGGCCGCGCCTGCCAGCGTGGCCCCGGCGCTTGCGCTGAGCGCAGTTGCGGCTGCGCCCGCCGCCATGCCGGCCCATCAACCGGGTGCTGCGCCGGTGGGCCTGCCGCACGCTTCGCCTTCGGTGCGCAAATTTGCGCGCGAACTGGCGGTGCCACTGAACGAAGTCAAGGGCAGTGGCCCCAAAGGACGCATTACCCAGGCCGACGTGCAGGCGTTTACGCGCGCGGTGATGTCCGGTGCCGTGCAAACGGTCGCCGCTGCCGCGCAAAACAAACCCGCTGCGGCGGGTGACGGCGCTGCGCTGGGACTGATTCCCTGGCCCAAGGTCGATTTCGCCAAGTTCGGTCCGATTGAGCGCAAAGACCTGAGCCGCATCAAAAAGATCAGCGGTGCCAACCTGTTGCGCAACGCCATCATGATCCCGGCCGTCACCAACCACGATGACGCCGACATCACCGATCTGGAAGCCTTCCGCGTTTCCACCAACAAGGAAAACGAGAAGAGCGGCGTCAAGGTCACCATGCTGGCGTTTCTGATCAAGGCCTGCGTCGCTGCGTTGAAGAAATATCCCGAGTTCAACAGCTCGCTCGATGGCGACGCCCTGGTCTACAAAAACTACTGGCACATCGGCTTCGCTGCCGATACGCCGAATGGTCTGATGGTTCCGGTGATCAAGGACGCCGACAAGAAAGGCATTTTCCAGATTTCCCAGGAAATGTCGGACCTGGCCAAAAAGGCCCGCGATGGCAAGCTCAGTCCGGCGGAGATGAGCGGCGCCACCTTCACCATTTCCTCGCTGGGGGGCATTGGCGGACGCTATTTCACGCCCATCATCAACGCACCCGAAGTGGCCATTCTGGGTGTCTGCCGCTCCACCACCGAACCGGTGTGGGATGGCAAGGCATTCCAGCCGCGCCTGATGCTGCCGCTGTCGCTGACCTGGGACCACCGCGTGATTGACGGCGCCGCTGCGGCCCGCTTTAACGTGTACCTGGCCCAGATTCTGGGTGATTTTCGCCGTGTGCTGCTTTAAGAGAAACGGGTAAGACTATGGCCATCGTCGAAATCAAAGTCCCGGATATTGGTGACTTTTCTGAAGTGACCGTCATTGAATTGATGGTGCAAGTGGGAGACCGCATCAAGCCTGAGCAAAGTCTGGTGACCGTGGAGAGCGATAAAGCTTCCATGGAAATCCCGAGCAGCCTGGGCGGTGTGGTCAAGGAACTCAAGGTCAAGCTGGGCGACAAGGTGTCGGAAGGCTCGCTGGTGCTGATGCTGGACGCCGAAGGTGCGCCAGCGGCAGCGGCAACGGCATCAGCCGTGGCTGCCACGGCTCCGGCCACGCCCGCTGCTGCTGCTGCGCCGGTTCCAGCCGGTGCCAGCTTTGCCGGTGCCGTCGATCAGGAATGCGATGTGCTGGTGCTGGGCGGAGGCCCGGGCGGCTACAGCGCGGCCTTCCGTGCGGCCGACCTGGGACTCAAAGTGGTGCTGGTCGAGCGCTATGCAACGCTCGGCGGGGTCTGCCTGAACGTTGGCTGCATTCCGTCCAAGGCATTGCTGCACGTGGCGGCGGTGATGGACGAGGTCAGCCACCTGGGGGATCTGGGGGTCGACTTTGGCACACCGGTGGTCAACGTGGACAAGCTGCGTGGACACAAGGAAAAAGTGATCGGCAAGCTGACCGGCGGTCTGGCCGCCATGGCCAAGATGCGCAAGGTCAGCATCGTGCGCGGCTACGGTGCCTTTGTTGGTGCCAACCATCTGGAAGTGGAAGAAACCCAGGGCACAGCGCAGGAAAAAACCGGTGCCAAGAAAGTGATTGGCTTCAAGAAGGCCATCATTGCGGCGGGCTCGCAGGCGGTGCGTCTGCCGTTCATGCCGGAAGACCCGCGCGTGGTCGACTCGACCGGCGCGTTGGCGCTGAAGGAAGTGCCTAAGCGCATGCTGATTCTGGGTGGCGGCATTATCGGCCTGGAAATGGGCACGGTGTACAGCACGCTGGGCGCCCGCCTGGATGTGGTGGAAATGCTGGACGGCCTGATGCAGGGTGCCGACCGCGATCTGGTAAAAGTCTGGCAAAAGATGAATGCGCACCGGTTTGACAACATCATGCTCAAGACCAAGACGGTGTCTGCACGCGCCTTGCCGGAAGGCATTGAGGTGACGTTTGCGGCCGCCGAAGAAGGTGGCACAGCACCGGCACCACAGGTTTACGACCTGGTGTTGCAGGCCGTGGGGCGTACGCCGAATGGCAAAAAACTGGCCGCTGACAAGGCCGGCGTGGCGGTTACCGAGCGTGGCTTCATCAATGTCGATATCCAGATGCGCACCAATGTGCCGCATATTTTTGCTATCGGCGATATCGTCGGGCAGCCGATGCTGGCGCACAAGGCGGTGCATGAAGCCCATGTGGCTGCCGAAGTGATTGCCGGTGAATTGCAGGGCAATGCCGAGCTTGCCAAAGCCGCATTCAATGCGCGCGTGATTCCGAGCGTGGCCTACACCGATCCGGAAGTGGCCTGGGTTGGGCTGACCGAAGACCAGGCCAAGGCGCAGGGCATCAAGGTCAAGAAGGGCTTGTTCCCCTGGACGGCGTCCGGTCGGGCGATTGCGAACGGTCGCGATGAAGGCGTCACCAAGTTGCTGTTCGATGATTCTGCCGAGGCGCATGGCCATGGTCGGATTCTGGGTGGCGGCATGGTCGGCACCCATGCGGGCGACATGATTGGTGAAGTGGCGCTGGCTATTGAGATGGGTGCCGATGCGGTGGATATTGGCAAGACGATCCACCCGCATCCAACGCTGGGTGAATCGATTGGTATGGCCGCGGAGGTGGCGCACGGTTCTTGTACCGATGTGCCGCCGGCGCGCAAATAGGGGCCATTAGCGGGTTTACACGGAAGTGTCGTGCGCGGTGGTTGAACCATCGGCACGGCGCGTTCTCGTGGTCTTTTCGTCCGGCTGGGCTGGTTCGCCTTGCGTTGCGCGTCTGCTTTTGTTCTTTTTCACCTGCCGTGTTGGCGCTCATTGCATTGCATTGCTTTGCGCGTCGGAATTGGTTTCTTCCTGCTGCGTTTCTGGCGCTCGTTGCGTTGCGCTGTACGCCTGCTTGAATCTGCTGGCTCCTGCTTTGTTGGCGTTCGTTGCGTTGCGCGTCCGCGGGTGGGCGAGGACTGACGAAGCGGGCACCCGTTCTACGGTCCACGCTCGCTGACCAGCGCTTATGGGAAACCCGCCGCACTTTACAAACACCTTGGCTGGCGCCACAGCTTGGCCGCAGCAGCGAATCGGACCTACGCCCGGATACCCGCTTCGCCAGTCCCCAGATATTTTTGTAAATATTTCAAGGTAAAAATACCAAATACCAAATACCAAA
>CAIUDG010000040.1 GCA_903897925.1 uncultured beta proteobacterium
GGCAACGTATCGACAACAGCCACCGCTTCTGCGGTACTGGATACCGTGGCGCCAGCCCCGACAATCGCGATCACGACAGATGCCAACACTGATGGCTTCATCAGCTCCGCAGAACAAGGCGCCGCAACAACAGACAGCGTACGCGTGACCCTGCCAGCAAGCGCCAAGGTCGGCGAAACGCTGATGATCACCAATGGCACTGCACCGCAGACCCATGTGCTGACGGCTGCCGATATCGCCGCTGGCCACTACGACACAACCTTCGCCAAACCAGCAGAAGGCGGAACACTCACCGTCAGCACGAACTTGACCGACCTGGTGGGCAACGTATCGACAACGGCAACTGCTTCTGCAGTACTGGATACCGTGGCCCCGGCCCCGACCATTGCGATCACGACGGATGCCAATACTGATGGCTTCATCAGCTCGGCAGAACAAGGTGCCGCAACCACAGACAGCGTGCGCGTAACGCTGCCAGCAAGCGCCAAGGTCGGCGAAACGCTGATGATTACCAATGGCTCCGCTCCGCAGACGCACGTCCTGACTGCTGCAGATATCGCCGCTGGCCACTACGACACAACATTCGCCAAACCGGCAGAAGGCGGAACACTCACCGTCAGCACGAATTTGACCGACCTGGTGGGCAACGTATCGACAACCGCCACCGCTTCTGCAGTACTGGACACCGTCGCCCCGGCTCCGACCATTGCAATCACGACAGATGCAAACACCGACGGCTTCATCAGCTCCGCAGAACAAGGCGCCGCAACAACAGACAGCGTGCGCGTAACGCTGCCAGCGACCGCCAAGGTCGGCGAAACGCTGATGATTACCAAGGGCTCCGCTCCGCAGACGCACGTCCTGACTGCTGCCGATATCGCCGCAGGTCACTACGACACCACCTTCGCCAAACCAGCCGAAGGCGGAACACTGACCGTCAGCACCACGCTGACCGATCTGGTCGGCAACGTATCAACAACGGCGACCGCTTCTGCAGTGCTGGATACCGTCGCCCCAGCCCCAACCATTGCGATCACGACAGACGCCAATCACGATGGCTTCATCAGCGCAGCAGAACAAGGCGCCGCCACGACAGACAGCGTGCGCGTGACCCTGCCAGCAACCGCCAAGGTCGGCGAAACGCTGATGATCACCAATGGCTCCGCTCCGCAGACGCACGTCCTGACGGCTGCAGATATCGCTGCGGGTCACTACGACACAACATTCGCCAAACCGGCAGAAGGCGGAACACTGACCGTCAGCACGAACTTGACCGACCTGGTCGGCAACGTCTCGACAACAGCAACAGCTTCTGCAGTGCTGGATACCGTCGCCCCCACGCCGACCATTGCTATCACCACCGATACCAATCACGACGGTTACATCAACGCAGCAGAACAGGGAGCCGCCACCACTGATAGCGTGCGCGTCACCCTGCCTGGAACGGCCAAGGCCGGTGAGACGATCTCCATCACGGATGGCATAACACCACAGACCCACGTCCTAACCGCTGCGGACATCACTGCCGGCCATTACGACACCACCTTTGCCAAGCCGGCAGAGGGCGGCACCTTGTCCGTCAGCACCACGCTTACCGACTTGGTAGGCAACGTCTCGCCCACCGCCTCGGCATCGGACATTTTGGACACCACGGCCCCAACGGTGTCGATCAATCTGGCCCACACCGCCGCAAGCGACACCGGCAGTTCAAGTTTGGACAGCATTACCGCCAATACCAAACCTGTGATCGTTGGCACCGGTGAACCCAGCAGCACCGTCACTGTCACCGTCACCGACCCGACTTCGGGCGCTATCACCTACAGTGCAGTGACCGACAAAACCGGCGCCTGGAGTCTGGACTTGTCGTCCGCAACGCCCAAAACCGGAACCCTGCCCGCAGGCGGATTGCATGCCGGAACCATTGGCCTGCAAGTTGTCAGTACCGACGCTGCCGGCAACACGGCCTCCACCACCGGAACCTTCACCGAAGACTTGCGCTCGCCAAGCGCTCCCAGCCTGAGCCTCACCAACCCGACCAACCCGACCGTCGACGACGGCCTGATCAGAGATACCTGGACCGCTTCGGTGGGACCTTACAACAACGGCAACGGCGTTGCGCCAACCACTATGGAAACCAACATCGATGGTTTCATCAGTGCCGGCACCGCCCCTGGGACCAGCACCGTGCTGACCAGCGCAGCCGAAGCCTCGGTGGTCGCCGGAACAGCATCCCTGACCCATGGTCTGATCTACCTCACCGCTGGCAACACATATCGCTTTGACTCCATCGCCGATGACAGCTACTTGCTGGAAATTGGCGGCAACATCGTCAGCTCAACCACCTGGGGCACCAGCGCCGGCAAGGTGGTGTCCGGAACCGTTGCACCCACCGTCTCCGGTTGGTACACCACGGAGATTTACCACGACAACGAAAGTGGTCCAGGCAACTTCAGCGTGCAAATCTCGGTCAACGGCGCCGCTGACGTGAACATGGATACCAGCCACTTTCAGTTGGTCCAAAGCGTGCAGGACTTGAACTCCGCAGGTGTTCGCACCGCCAGCCTCCAGGGCTTGACCGCCGCCGAGCCAAACGACGGCTACTACACCGCATTGCCCACCAACGAGGGACATGAGGGCACCTGGATTCCCATTTCCACCATTTCGGCCAGCCTCACCAACCCGATTGCGACCGACGCACTGAGTATTCAAATCACCGGGCTCGCGGCAAATACCGAAGTGACTGACGGCACACACTGGGCCACCGCCGGCGCCAATGGCATCGTTGACGTTTCCAACTGGACCACCAACACGCTGAGTGTCCTGGCACCGCTGGACTTCACCGGAACCATACATGCCGCCGTGCAAGCCACTGACACGGACACCATCACCGGCCTGATGACCAGCACCACCCAGGCGCTGACGATCACCTCGGACGCCTACGCCACCACCAGCGGCATGGGTTCTGACGAAAAAATCACCGGCACCTCCGGCAACGACACGCTGAACGGCGGCGCAGGCAACGACTTGATCATTGGTGGCCCCGGCAACGACACCCTGACGGGCGGCGCCGGTTCTGATGTGTTCCGTTGGTATCTGACCGACAAGGGAACCACCACCACCCCAGCCGTGGACACCATTACCGACTGGTCCAACGCCTTGATCAAAGATGGTGGCGATGCGCTGGACTTGCGGGATCTGTTGGTCGGCGGCAGCCATGGCGCCAACGGCCTGGGCAACCTCACCAACTACCTGCACTTTGAAAAATCAGGCACATCGACCATCGTCGACGTCAGTTCGGCAGGCGGCTATTCGTCCGGTTATGTCGCCTCCGCCACAGACCAGAAAATTGTTTTGCAGAACATGGACCTGAGCTCCGGCGGCACCCTGTCCACCGACGCGCAGATCATTCATGACCTGCTCTCCAAGGGAAAATTGCAAACCTATTAATTGCAAACCTATGAATGCGCTGCCACCGTTTTAAACAGAATTCAGACCCCGCATGCTCCGCTATCACACCGTTCCGGTTACCCCTTTTCAGCAAAACTGTTCCCTGCTCTGGTGCGATCGCACGCACGAGGCAGCCGTCATTGACCCGGGCGGCGATCTTGACCGCATCCTGGCAGAAGTGAAGCGCCTGGGCCTGCAGCTCAAACAGATTCTGCTGACCCACGCCCACATCGACCATGCCGGTGGCAGCGCCGAACTTTCGCGCCGCCTCGGCCTGCCTATTATTGGCCCCCACGAGGGCGACCAGTTCTGGATTGACGGACTGGTTCAACAAGGCCAACGCTATGGTTTTTCAGACGTGGAAAGCTTCACCCCCACGCGCTGGCTGAACGACGGCGACACGGTGCAAATCGGCGACAGCAGCCTGACGGTGCGCCATTGTCCCGGGCACACGCCTGGTCACGTGGTGTTTTACTCGGCCGAGGCGCAACGCGCCTTTGTCGGCGATGTGCTGTTCGCCGGCAGCATTGGCCGCACCGACTTTCCCCAGGGCGACCACGACGCTCTGGTCAACAACATTCGACTGCGCCTGTGGCCGATGGGCAATGACACGGTATTCATCCCCGGCCATGGACCGGAAAGCACCTTCGGGCGCGAACGCCAAAGCAATCCGTTTGTTGCTGACGGCGTCTGAAGCCCGCCGCTCCCGGCTGTCCGCCTAGCCCAGCGGCGGCTCCGGCGCGCGCTGGGGCGGCGTAACGCCCAGATGGCGGTACGCCGCCAGCGTGGCAATGCGGCCACGCGGCGTGCGCTGCAGAAAACCTTGCTGAATCAGGTAGGGCTCGATCACGTCTTCGATCGTTTCGCGCTCTTCGCCAATGCTGGCGGCGATATTGTCCAGCCCGACCGGACCGCCGTCGAACCGGTGAATCACAGCTTCCAGCAATTTGCGGTCCATCAGGTCAAAACCCTGCGGATCAACGTCCAGCATGGCCAGCGCGCGGTTGGCAATATCCAGATTGATCTGCCCCTGGCCCTTGACGTCGGCATAGTCGCGCACCCGGCGCAGCAGGCGATTGGCAATGCGTGGCGTGCCCCGGGAACGGCGTGCAATTTCAAAGCCACCGTCCTGGTCCATTGGCACATTCAGCAGACCGGCACTGCGCGTGACGATACGCAATAAGTCATCCGCGCTATAAAACTCCAGGCGCGCCACAATGCCAAACCGGTCGCGCAGCGGATTGGTCAACATACCGGCACGGGTAGTAGCGCCCACCAGGGTAAAGGGTTGCAGGTCCAGCTTGATGGAGCGCGCCGCCGGACCTTCGCCAATCATGATGTCGATCTTGTAGTCTTCCAGCGCCGGATACAAAATCTCCTCAACCACCGGCGACAAGCGGTGAATTTCATCAATAAACAGCACATCATTTTTTTCCAGATTGGTCAGCAACGCCGCCAGATCCTTGGGCTTCTCCAGCACCGGGCCACTGGTCTGACGCAAATTAACACCCAATTCGTGCGCAATGATGTGCGATAGCGTGGTCTTGCCCAGGCCAGGCGGACCAAACAACAATACGTGGTCGAGTGCCTCGCTGCGCATCTTGGCCGCGCCGATGAAAATTTCCAGTTGCTCGCGCACCTTGGCCTGACCGACATACTCGTCCAGCAACTTGGGGCGCAAGGCGCGTTCAATCGCTTCTTCGGTGGAAGAAACCGGTGCGGCTGACACCATGCGCAGCGGCGCTGCAGAAGAAAAATCGTCGGTCTGAATGCTCACGGCTAATTACAAGGCAGAAATAAGGGATGTCCGCCTTCGGGAAAAATGGCGACGGCAAGCGGCCACTATAGCGCGTCGGGTCCCGACCAGGGTCAAGTTCAGCGCCCGCCTGCCGATACTATGAAAGACTGCGTCTGGCTTGCCCTGGCGAATCCATTGTTGTGTACCTTGGTGAGGCGCTGCTACCCATGAAAACCTGTTTTGCTCACATGCCCACCCGTTGGCTGCCCTGCCTGGCCTTGCTGCTAACGCTGGGCCTGGCAGCCCCCGCCAATGCCGACATGATCAAGTCGGTCGACGACAGCAAACACGGCAGCACAAAACACGCAGACGAGGCGTCACACGCCGAAGATGCCAAGAAAGACGAAAAGAAGATCGAGATGCCACTGATCCGGATGCCCAAAGCCGACATCAGTGCCACCTCGGCCGACAACGCCAAGGACGTTGGCAACCAGGTCCGTGAGGCGCTCGGCACCAGCGTGCCGGCCCACAAAAAGCTCACCGTGGTCATGAGCAGCAAGGGCGGCCCGGCCTACACCGAACCCAGCAATGCCAACGCCACCAGCAGCCAGCAATACCGCCAGGCCCGCGCCCAGGCGCTCGGCCTGCACCTGGCCCCGGCCAAGATGGAAGCCGCCCACCCGACTGAAGTGCATTGGACCTACGAGGGCGAAAACGGCCCGCAAAGCTGGGGCAAGATCAACCCCGAATTCAATCTGTGCGCCATCGGGAAACGCCAGTCACCGATCAATATCGAGGACGAAAACACCCTGCTCGGTCCGGCCGAAGGCCTGCAGTTCAACTACACCCCCAGCGATGCCACTGTGGTCAACAACGGCCACACCATCCAGGTCGAAGTCAACGGAGAAAACACCCTGACCGTGCGCGGCTCCACCTACCGGCTGGTGCAGTTCCATTTCCACACGCCCTCGGAAGAAGAAATCAATTTCAAGCGCACCGCCATGGTGGTTCATCTGGTGCACAAGAATGACGAAGGCCAACTGGCGGTGGTCGCCGTGCTGCTGGAAGTGGGGGAGGCCAATCCCCTGATCGACAAGGTCTGGACCTATATGCCGCTGGACGCCAGCGACCGCGTGCACATGCCCCACGACGCCCTCAATCTGAATGAAATCCTGCCGGCCGACCAGCGCTACTACCAGTTCATGGGCTCATTGACCACGCCGCCCTGCACCGAGGGCGTATTGTGGATGGTGCTCAAGCAGCCTCTTACCGTCAGCCGCGCGCAATTCAAGCTGTTCACCCAACTCTACCCAATGAATGCGCGCCCGGTGCAGGCGCTCAACGGCCGCCCGGTGCGCCAGGCCCAGTAACTCAGCGCGCCAGAGCCTTCAGCGCCAGCTTGATACCGTCGCTGACCCCCACGTCCTTGGGCAGCGCCTTCAGCGCCAGCGCGGCCTCCTTGTCGCTGTAGCCCAAGGCCATCAGGGCTTGCAAAATGTCACCCTGAACATCGTTTTGCACGCCAGCACTAACGCCGATATCGGCACCGAGCTTGCCCTTGAGCTCGAGCAACAGGCGCTCAGCCGTTTTCTTGCCGATGCCAGGCACCTTGATCAAGCGCCCGGCTTCCTGCATGGTGATGGCCTGCGCCAGTTCGCCAACCGCCATGCCGGACAACACCGACAAGGCCGTGCGCGGACCGACCCCGGAAATCTTGATCAGCTCACGAAACGCCTCGCGCTCGCTGGCGCTGCCGAAACCATACAAAATCTGCGCATCCTCACGCACCACGAAATGGATCAGCAGACTCACCTTCTGGCCATCGGCGGGCAGGTTATAGAACGTGCTCATCGGCACTTGCACCTCGTAACCGACACCGCCGCAGTCGATGATGACCTGCGGTGGATTCTTGTCGCTGAGGATGCCGGTGAGTTTGCCAATCATTTTGTGCCTATCATTGTGGTTATTGCTTGCCGCGAGGAATTATCCGCTTGATTCTCAGACACCTGTTCACACCGCTCAACAACACCCGCCTGTCCCATTTGTGCGGGCCGACTGACGAGCACTTGCGCACCATCGCCCTGGCGCTGGATGTGCGCATCGCCCACCGCCACGAACAGTTCAAGGTCGAAGGACCCAAGCTGCGCGCCCAGCGCGCCATGGACTTGCTGCAGGCCCTGTATGAAATCGCCGCCAAACCGATTGCGCCGGCCACCTTGCAGCTGATGTTGTCGGGCGACGGCAGTGCCGTCGATAGCGACGGTCCGACACTGGCAACGCGCCGCGCCGACCTCAAGCCACGCAGCCAGAACCAGGCGCTGTACCTGGACAACATTGCCGAATTCGACATCACCTTTGGCATCGGCCCCGCCGGCACCGGCAAAACCTACCTGGCAGTCGCCGCTGCCGTCGACGCACTGCAGCGCAGCGCCGTGCAACGCATCATCCTGACGCGCCCGGCCGTCGAGGCCGGCGAACGCCTGGGCTTTCTGCCGGGCGACCTGAACCAGAAAGTCGATCCCTACCTGCGGCCACTCTACGATGCGCTGTACGACCTGATGGGTTACGAGCAAGTGCACAAGGCCTTCGAACGCCAGGCGCTGGAAATTGCGCCGCTGGCCTTCATGCGCGGGCGCACCCTGAACAACGCCTTCGTCATCCTGGATGAAGCCCAGAACACCACGCCGGAACAAATGAAAATGTTCCTGACCCGGGTCGGTTTCGGCACCAAAACCGTGATCACCGGCGACATCAGCCAAATCGACCTGCCCAAGGCCCAGCTCAGCGGCTTGGTCGAAGCCGAGCGCATACTGCGCCGCGTACCGGGCATTGCCATCACACGCCTGAACAGTGCCGACATCGTGCGCCACCCGCTGGTGGCCCGTATCGTCGACGCCTATGACGCCGCGCGCCTGGAAGACTTGCCAACGCTGGCGGTCCCGGAGCCCGACCCCGAACTGCCGCGCGTCAGCCTGCCCAAAACCCGCTCACCGAAAGTCCGCTGATGCTGAAAGCCCTGTCCCTCTCGCTGCAGTTTGGCGCCATCCCAAACGCCAAACGCCACCGCGCCGCACTGCCGCGCCACAGTGTGACACGCTGGATCCGCCACGCGCTCGACAGCGACGCCGAAATCACGGTGCGCATTGTCGACAGCGAAGAAGGCCAGGCGCTGAACCACAGTTTCCGCAAAAAAAATTACGCCACCAACGTGCTGACCTTCGACTACACCCAGGCCCCTCTGGTCAGCGCCGACCTGGTGCTGTGCGCCGAAGTGGTGGCGCGCGAAGCCAAGGAGCAGAAGAAAACACTGCAGGCGCACTACGCCCATCTGATCGTGCACGGCACGCTGCATGCGCAAGGCTGGGACCACGAAACCTCGAAAAAAGACGCCGAAGCCATGGAAGCCCGGGAAATCGCCATCCTCGCCGGCATGGGCTTCAAAAACCCGTACTAGACCAACGCAGCAAATTCAGGCTGGCGCCAGCACCCGGATCGGTATCGTCACCGGTCCGTCGTTCACCAAGGCCACCTGCATGTCGGCGGCAAACACGCCGGTGGCAACCTGCGGGTGGCGCAGGCGCGCCTGGGCCACGAAGTAGTCGTACAGCGCGCGCGCCAGATCAGGCGCCGCCGCCTGGGTAAAACTGGGCCGGTTTCCGGCAGAACAATCCGCTGCCAGCGTGAACTGGCTGACGATCAGCAAACCGCCCGCCGTGCCCTGGCCATCCATGTCCTGCACGCTGTGGTTCATCTTGCCCTGGGCGTCGCTGAACACGCGCAGCTTCAGCACTTTTGCCAGCAACTTGTCGGCCTGCGCCTCGGTGTCGCCCTGTTCCGCACACAGCAACAACAGAAAGCCGGGGCCAATGCTGGCCACGCACGCTCCCGCAATATCAACACTGGCGCGCCGCACGCGCTGAATCACCGCCTGCATTGCGGCGCCGCTCAGGCCAGCGTGACGCGGGCAAACTTGCGCTTGCCGACCTGCAGCACATAGGTGCCGGCACCGAGCTTGAGGCCCTTGTCGCTGACCACCTGGCTGTCGATGCGCACACCACCGCCGTCGATCAGGCGGTTGCCCTCGCCACTGGACGCAGCCAGACCGGCCGACTTCAGCAGTGCCCCAATGCCCAGCGCCGTGCCGCCCTCGCCCAGCGGCAACTGAATTTCGCTGATTTCGTCCGGAATGCCGCCCTTGCTGCGCAAGATGAAATCCTGCTCGGCAGCGTCGGCCGCCGCAGCCGAATGGAACCGCGCCGTAATTTCTTTGGCCAGCGCCACCTTGGCGTCTTTGGGATTGCGTCCGCCCGCCACCTCGGCCTTCAGGGCGGCAATGTGCGCCTCGCTGTGGAAACTAAGCAGGGTGTACCAGCGCCACATCAGGGTGTCGGAAATGCTCAGCACCTTGGCGAACATGGTGTTCGGTGCTTCCGAGATGCCGATGTAGTTGTTCTTGCTCTTGGACATTTTTTCGACACCGTCGATCCCTTCGAGCAGCGGCATGGTCAAAATGCACTGTGGCTCCTGTCCATACTCCCCCTGCAAGGTCCGCCCCATCAGCAGATTGAACTTCTGGTCGGTGCCGCCCAACTCCAGGTCGCTGTGGAGTGCGACGCTGTCATAGCCCTGCATCAGCGGGTAGAGGAACTCGTGCACGGCGATCGGCGTGCCGGCCTTGAAGCGGTCATGAAAATCATTGCGCTCCATCATGCGTGCCACGGTATAGCGCGACGCCAGTGCAATCATGCCGCGCGCACCCAGCGGGTCACTCCATTCGCTGTTGTAGCGAATCTCGGTCTTGCTGGGGTCCAGCACCAGGCTGGCCTGCTTGTAATAGGTTTCGGCATTCACCTTGATCTGCTCTGCCGTCAGCGGCGGACGCGTGCTGTTACGTCCGCTGGGGTCCCCAATCATGCTGGTGAAATCACCGATCAGAAAAATCACGGTATGGCCCAGGTCCTGCAACTGGCGCATCTTGTTCAGCACCACGGTGTGACCGATATGGATGTCCGGCGCGGTGGGGTCCAGTCCGAGCTTGATGCGCAGCGGCTTGCCGCTGGCCTCGGAGCGGGCCAATTTTTTCAGCCACTCGTCCTGCGGAATCAATTCCTCGCAACCGCGCAGGGTTACGGCCAGCGCCTCGCGGGCACGGTCAGTTACAACAAATTCGGGGCTGGAGGCTTGATTCATAAGGATTTTTACACTTGCGACGGGTCAGAAGGCCGGTATACTGCGAGGTCTTTCCTGCCTTCAACAGGGATCTTGCGGCTGAATTTTAGTCGCCTCGTCCCCCATCCTCCGGAGCAGCCCATTTTGATACGCGACCTGTCACGTACCGTGCAAGCCGCGCTGAGCCGAGCTCAGCGCGCTGCGGCACGCCATCCGGGCAAACTGGTCGGCGCACTGGCCAGCGTTTTGCTCGGCGGCACCGGCCTCAGCTTTGCCGTCGCCCACCTGCCCAATGACACCGAACCAGTGGCCGTGCGCCACGTGGTCGAGTCGGTGCAAGCCCAGCAACCCAGCTCCCAGAGCGAAGCCCTGGACGCCCAGGCCCTGCGCCTGTACCGCTCTGAAATCACCCGCGGCACCGACACCGCCGACACGCTGCTGCGGCGCCTCGGCATCTTTGACCCGCAAGCCGCCGCATTCCTGCGCAGCGACGCGCAAGTCATGCAAAACCTGCTCGGCCGCGGTGGCCGCAATGTCACCGCCGAAGCCAGTGCCAACAATGCGCTGATCAAGCTGCAGGCACGCTGGAGCCTGGACAGTGACGGCATGTTCAAGCGCCTCACCGTAGAACAAGGCGCACACGGTTTTGTGTCCCGCGTCGAAACACTGCCCCTGAGTGCCTCCTCGCGGCTGGCCAGCGGCCACATCAACAGCTCCCTGTTTGCTGCCACCGACAGCGCCCGCGTTCCCGACTCCATAGCAGTCCAGCTCGCCGAAATTTTTTCCGGCGATATCGACTTCCAGCGCGCACTGCGCAAGGGTGACCGCTTCACCGTGGTCTACGAAACCCTGGAAGGCGATGGCGAACCCCTGCGCGCCGGCCGTGTGCTGAGCGCCGAGTTCGTCAACGCCGGCAAAACGTACCAGGCCATGTTGTACCAGGAGCCCGGCGCCACCAACGCCACGGCAGCCGGCAGCGCCGCCGCACACGCCCAGACCAAGGGCGCCTACTACACACTGGCAGGCGAAAGCCTGCGCCGCGCCTTCCTGGCCTCGCCGCTGGAATTCTCCCGCATCACCAGCGGCTTCCAGATGCGCTTCCACCCCATCCTCAAACTCTGGAAGGCCCACCTCGGGGTCGACTATGCCGCCACCACCGGCACCCCGGTGCGCAGCGTCGGTGATGGTGTGGTCGAGTTCGCCGGGGTGCAAACCGGCTTCGGCAACGTCGTCATGCTGCGCCATGCCAACCACGTCGAGACGGTCTACGCCCACCTCAGCCGAATCAACGTCAAGCTCGGCCAAAACATCAGCCAGGGGCAAAACATCGGCCTGGTCGGCGCCACCGGTTGGGCCACTGGCCCGCACCTGCATTTTGAATTCCGCATCAATGGCGTGCACCATGACCCGCAAACCATTGCCCGCAGGAGCGATTCACGCCCCGTGGCAGCAGCCTACCGCGGCCTGTTCAACCAGGCGGCAGCCCAGGTCCGCGACCAGCTGAGCGCGGCGGCGCAAATGCAGACCGGCAGCGTCGAATAAGCAGCGCAGCGAGCGCCCCTTGTCCGAACTCTACGTCGGCCTGATGTCCGGCACCTCACTGGACGGTGTCGATGCCGTGCTGGCTGACTTTGGCGGCGCGCGCATGCAGGTGCTTGGCGCGCGCAGTACCGCGCTGCCCGCAGCCTTGCGCCAAGAACTGCTGCAGCTCAACCAAAGCGGCAACAACGAGCTGCACCGGGCGGCCCTGGCGGCCAATGGCCTGACCGAGGTCTATGCCCACCTGGCGCTGCAATTGCTGCAGCAATGCGGCATCCAAGCCGCACAAGTCAAGGCTATTGGCGCGCATGGACAAACCGTTCGCCACCAGCCCCAGGCCTTTGACGGCGTTGGCTACACCTTGCAGCTGAACCAGCCCGCGCTGCTGGCCGAGCGCACCGGCATTGACGTGGTGGCCGACTTCCGCAGCCGCGACCTGGCTGCCGGTGGCCAGGGCGCCCCCCTGGTGCCGCCATTTCACCAGGCATTCTTTGGCGCCCTTGCGGGCGTCACCGGAGTCCTCAACATCGGCGGCATTTCCAACCTGACGGTGCTGCGTGCCGACGCCCCCGAGGCACTGCTCGGCTTTGACTGCGGTCCCGGCAACGCCCTGATGGACAGCTGGTGCCAGGCCCATACCGGCGCCGCCTACGACGCCGCTGGCGCCTGGGCCGCATCCGGCCGCCTTGACACCGCGTTGCTGGCGCGCCTGCTGAGCGAACCCTTCTTCACCAAAGCCGCGCCCAAGAGCACCGGTCGCGACCTGTTCAACGAAGCCTGGCTCAACCGGCAGCGCCAGGGATTCGAAGCGCTGGCACCACAAGACCTGCAAAACACCCTGACCGAACTCACCGCACAGGCCTGCGCCGACAGCGTACGCTCAGCAGCGCCGGGCTGCCAGCGACTGATTGTGTGTGGTGGTGGAGCGCTGAATGCCTATCTGATGCAGCGCTTGCAAGCGCTGCTGCCCCACTGCCAAGTCAGCGACTCAGGCGTCTATGGCCTGCCACCGCTGCAAGTGGAAGCCAGTGCCTTTGCCTGGCTGGCTCGCCAGTGCGTACTGCGCCAAAGCGGCAGCGTACAAAGCGTTACGGGCGCCCGTGGCGCCCGCATTCTGGGTGCCATCTACCCGCGCTGAAGGCGCGCGGCAGACAGCCCTTGGATGGAAAAGATGGATCAGGTCGAGAAAGACGAACCGCAGCCGCACGTGGTGGTGGCATTGGGGTTCTTGATGACAAACTGGGCGCCCTGCAGATCTTCCTTGTAGTCGATCTCGGCGCCGACCAGGTACTGGTAGCTCATGGCATCAATCAGCAGGGAGACGCCATTTTTGGTCATGGTGGTGTCGTCTTCATTGGTGATTTCGTCAAAGGTGAAACCATACTGAAAACCGGAACAGCCTCCGCCCTGGACAAACACCCGCAGCTTCAGATCCGGGTTGCCTTCTTCGGCAATCAGATCGGCCACCTTGGCGGCAGCGCTATCCGTGAACAGGATAGGGCCTGGCATTTCTGACATTTCTGCGGTTTCTGTCTGTACGTTCTCTGCAACTGCGCTCATATGCGACTCCCGTCAATTTCATGAATTCGCAATACTACAGCTTTTTGCTCGGGATTACGCTCAGCTGTTATTTGCCGCTAGTTTCAGTGTGGGTTTTTCGTCCGTGCTAAGCAGGGGCTGCAGTTGACCGGTGATCAGCGCGCCCTGGTGCATTTCCAACGCCGCGTACTGGATGTTGCCCTCAATGCGCGCCTTGGGCTGCAATTCGAGCATCTGGCGGGCATGCACCGGGCCATTAACGCTGCCATTGATGATGATGTGGTCGGCAAACACTTCGCCCTGCACCTTGGCGCTCTCGGAAATCACCAGAATACTGGCCTGCTCTTCCGCGGCGCGGATATTGCCCGTCACCTGGCCGTCAATGCGCAAACCTTCGGAGAAGACAATATCGCCGCTGATCTGGCTGCCTTCACCGATCAGGGTTTTGAGGGGGGGTTGCTTCTTTTTATTGAACATGGTGCACCTGCTTGGGTTTACAACTTGATGGTCTGGCTGGCCCGGACGTTGTTACCGTCGAGCAGCTTGGCTGTCATGGCCTTTACGGTCACCTGGGGCGGGATCTCGAACAGGCCTTCGAACCGGCCGTATTGTTTCACTTTGATGGGCTGCGGTCCACCCGATAATGGCGCAAACCAGGCCTTGCCGTTCAAGGTACCGGAAAAAGACAGCTCCACCCGCCCAGAAAACTCGGCCGCGTTGCGGTTCGCCTGAATTACCAGCACCTGCCAGCGCAGCGCATTGCCGGGCTGCAATTCGCCCTGCAAGCCGCGGATGGCGACACCGTCAGCGCCGCCGGAGGGAATCAGTTTTTCAAAAAAGCCCAGGTCGTCGCGCAGGCTGCGGTTGTCCGACTCCAGCTGCTTGACCTGCAGCAAGACTTTTTCCTGGGCCGCTTTTTCTGTAGTGACCAGGGTGCCTGCGGTATTGGCAATGGATTGCGCCTGATCGCGTTCGTCCTTGACCTTGTCCAGCTCAGTGCGCAGGCTGTCGAGCTCGGTGCGCAGGCGCAGCAGCTCGGCTTTGGCGCTGTGGTCCAGACCGGCGATGTCCTTGCCAAACTCGAATGCCCACAAACTGATGGCGGCACAAAAACCCAGCGCCAGCGCCAGCACCACCCAGCGCAGCGGCCAGGGCATGGCACTGCGCACTGCCATGCGGGGGGCGCTGATGGTAAGGCGACGGCGAAGCAGGCGAAATCTCATGGAGCGCGAAGTCTAGCAGCCCAAAGTAAAACAGCCGCAGGAATTTGCATTCCGGCGGCTGCTGCAATGGCAACGAAAAGTTGCCAGCGGATTAACGCTTGGAGAACTGCTTGCGACGGCGTGCGCCGTGGAAGCCGACCTTCTTACGTTCCACTTCACGTGCATCGCGCGTGACGAAACCAGCCTGGCTCAATGCGGGCTTGAGGGTGGTGTCGTAGTCGATCAGGGCACGTGTAATGCCGTGGCGGGTTGCGCCTGCCTGGCCGGACTCACCGCCGCCAGCGACGTTGACCATGATGTCAAACGTTTCAGCGTGGTTGGTCAGCAGCAGCGGCTGCTTGCAAATCATGATCGAGGTTTGGCGACCGAAAAAGTTTTCGATGTCCTTGCCGTTGACCGTGATCTTGCCGGTACCTTTTTTCAGGAACACACGGGCGACGCTGGATTTGCGACGGCCGGTGCCATTATTCCATTCACCAATCATCTAGAGCTCCTTAGATTTCCAACACTTTGGGTTGCTGGGCAGTGTGCGGGTGCTCAGCACCACCGTACACCTTGAGCTTCTTGATCATGGCGTAGCCCAGGGGACCCTTGGGCAGCATGCCCTTGACGGCTTTTTCCAAAGCGCGGCCAGGGTGCTTGGCTTGCATGTCGCGGAAGTTGGTCGCTGTAATGCCGCCGGGGTAACCCGAGTGACGGTAGTACACCTTGTCGAGCGGCTTGGCGCCGGTGACGCGCAGCTGGGCTGCGTTAACGATGACGATGAAGTCACCAGTATCTACGTGAGGCGTGTAAATGGCCTTGTGTTTGCCGCGCAAACGGAGAGCAACTTCGCTGGCTACTCGTCCGAGGACCTTGTCGGTCGCGTCAATCACAAACCACTCGTGCACGACCTCAGCGGGTTTTGCGCTGAAAGTTGAC
>CAIUDG010000041.1 GCA_903897925.1 uncultured beta proteobacterium
ACCCGGGACCGACTCAATGAGCAGTTGCAACAGCTTTGGCAGCGCGAGCGCCGCACCGTGGTGTTCGTGACGCACTCGATCGCCGAGGCGGTGTACCTGTCGAGCAAGATTGTGGTGATGTCGCCGCGTCCGGGGCGCATCGTCAAGGTGATTCAGTCACCGTTGCCGGATGCGCGCTATCTGGGCCTGCGCGACAGCGCCGAATTTATTGCTGTAGCGCACGAAGTGCGCGAGGCATTGGCCGACGGTCACCATGGCTAAGCCGACCTGGGCGCAACGGATCTGGCAGCAGGGCGTGCCAGTGGCGGTGGTGTTGCTGGGCGTATTGCTGGCCTGGTACCTGGCGGCCTGGGGCATGAATGCACAAGGCGCGATAGAGCGGGTGCTGGATGCCGATGCCGGCTACACCTGGCAGGAGCTGTTCACCGCCACCATGACCATGGAGCGGCCGCTGGTGCCGGCGCCGCACCAGGTCGCCATGGACTTCTACAGCAGCCTGACCGAGTGGCCGCTGGACCATCCGCGCAATCTGCTGTTCCATGTGGCGGTGACCGGCCAGTCGACCCTGATCGGTTTCCTGATGGGTAGCGCGCTCGGGTTGCTGCTGTCGGTGCTGATTGTGCACAGCCGCACGCTGGACCGTGCCCTGATGCCCTGGATCGTGGCTTCGCAGACGGTACCGGTGCTGGCGATTGCGCCGATTGTGCTGGTAATTCTGGGCAGCCTGGGTTTTTCCGGCGTGGCGCCGAAAGCTGTGATCGCCATGTACCTGTGCTTCTTTCCGGTGACGGTGGCGATGGTGGCCGGGCTGCGTTCACCGCAAAAAATGGAACTTGAGATGCTGCACACCTACGCCGCCACGCGCTGGCAGACCTTGTGGCTGTTGCGCTTGCCGGCGGCCTTGCCGTTTCTGTTTCCGGCGCTGCGGGTCGGCGTGGCGGCGGGGCTGGTGGGCGCCATGGTGGCCGAATTGCCGACCGGCGCGCAAGCCGGGCTGGGCGCCAAATTGCTGACCGGTTCCTATTACGGGCAAACCGTGCAAATCTGGTCGGCGCTGTTGATGTCGGCCGCGCTGGGCCTGGCGCTGAGTGCCTGCGTGCTGCTGTTAGAGCGCCTGAGCTTGCGCCATCGGGGGGGCTTATGAATTTTCTGCCGGAGTGGTCTTCGCCCTGGTTCTGGCCGGCGCTGCTCGCGCTGGTGCTGGTTGCGGCATACAGCATTTACCGCATTGCAGCCCTGGGGGACAGCCGCTGGATCGGTTCACTGACGGCGGCGGTATTTGGCGCTTGGGTACTGCTGTTCTGGGAACTGCTGGTCCATGCGCTGGACGTGCCACGGGTGCTGCTGCCGGCACCGAGCCTGATTGCCGTTGCGCTGGTGGAGCATGCGCCCAAACTCTGGGGCGACTTTGTGCAGACCGTGCTGAAGTCGGTGCTGACCGGCTGGTCCCTCGGCTGTGGACTGGGCTTTCTCTGTGCGCTGGCGATCGACCAACGGCCGTTTTTGCAGCGCGGCCTGCTGCCGGTGGCGGGTCTGACCAGTGCCGTGCCGCTGGTCGGTGTGGCACCCATTGCGGTGATGTGGTTTGGCTTTGAATGGCCCTCCAAAGCGGCGGTGGTAGTGCTGATGACCTTCTTTCCGATGCTGGTCTCGACCCTGGCTGGACTGAAGGCTGCCGGCAAGCTCGAGCGTGAACTGATGTACAGCTATGCCGCCAGCTACAGCCGCACCTTATTGGCCCTGCGCCTGCCGGCGGCGCTGCCATTTATTTTTGCCGCGCTGAAGGTGAATGCCACGCTGGCCCTGATCGGTGCCATCGTGGCCGAATTTTTTGGCTCACCGACCATGGGCCTGGGTTTTCGCATTTCCACCGAGTCGGCGCGCATGAACATGCCGCTGGTCTGGAGTGCCATTGTGGTGGCGGCAGTGACCGGCTCGCTGGTCTATGCCGCACTGGTGTTGCTGGAACGCCGGGTTGCGTTCTGGCATCCCTCGGTGCGCGCGGCCTGAGGCCGCAGCACCGGCAGATGTGTAGGTCCTGTGTTGACATTTTTAATCCCAAGGAGTTTTTCATGATGTGTTCTCCGAAGTTCACCAACCGCCTGCTGGCTGCGGTGCTGGTCGTGTGCGGCGTGACTGCCGGCAGCAGTGCGCTGGCCAATGAAGCCGTGACCGTGCAGCTCAAGTGGGTGCCGCAGGCCCAGTTCGCCGGGTATTACGTGGCCGCGGCCAAGGGTTACTACAAGGCCGAGGGTCTGGACGTGACCATCAAACCCGGCGGTCCGGACATCTCGCCGGTGCAGGTGATTGCCGGCAAACAAGCGGACGTGGTGGTGAACTGGATGCCGGACGCCCTGGCGGCGCGTGAAGCCGGCGTTCCGCTGGTGAATATTGCCCAGGTGTTCAACCAGTCCGGCCTGATGCTGACCTGCAAGAAGTCCAGCGGCGTGAACTCGCCCAAGGACTTCAAGGGCAAGACCCTGGGCGTCTGGTACGGTGGCAACGAATATCCGTTCCTGAACTGGATGAGCAAGCTGGGCTACAAGACCGATAGCGACATCAAAATTCTGAAGCAGGGCTTCAATGTCGATCCGCTGTTGCAGAACCAGGCCGCCTGTATTTCCACCATGATCTACAACGAATACTGGCAAGTGATTGATGCCGGCGTGAAAGAAAAAGACCTGGTCACTTTCTTCTATGAAAAAGAAGGCGTGGCCTCGCTGGAAGACGGCTTGTATGTGCTCGAGCCCAACCTGAAAGACCCGGCCTTTGTAGCGCGCATGGGCAAATTCCTCAAGGCCACGCTCAAGGGTTGGAACGATGCCGTGAAAGACCCCGAAGGCGCCGCCAAGGCAGTGGTTGCCGCTGATACCTCCGGCAGCTCCAGCCTGAAGGTGCAAAAGCGCCAGATGGAAAACGTCGCCAAGCTGATCACCAATGCCGGGACCAAGAAAATTGGTTATCTGGAACCTGCGGCTTATGAGCGCACCGTCAAGGTGCTGCTGGCCGGTGGCAGCGACCCGGTGATCAAGAAGGACCCGGGCAAGGCCGGTTATACGCATGCGGTCTGGGATGCAGCCCAGAAGTAAGTCCGCTGCGGACAGCACAGCCAAGGGCCAGATTCGGCAAACGAACGAGGCCCTGATCCTCCTTGCGGCGGAAAAAGTGTTTGCACGGGCCGGTTTTGGCGGCGCCACCATGGCCGCCATTGCCGAGGGCAGCGGGCTGCCCAAAGCCAATCTGCATTACTACTTCGGCAGCAAGGAGGTGCTGTACCGCGCGGTGCTGGCGCGGATTTTGAATGATTGGCTGGTGCCGGCGCATGGCATCAGCCACGATGCCGAGCCGCGCGCGGCACTGGAAAACTACATTCGCGCCAAGATGGCGCTGTCCGCGCAACGCCCGGATGCTTCCAAAGTGTTTGCCAATGAGTTGTTGCACGGCGCACCCGTGGTGCGCACGCTGCTGGCCACCGAGTTGCGCAGTCTGATGCAGGAAAAAGCCAGCGTGGTGCAAGCCTGGGTTGACGCCGGGCGCATGGCGCCCGTGGACGCCGTGCATCTGTTTTTTACCATCTGGGCGGCAACCCAGACCTATGCCGACTTCGATGTCCAGGTGTGCGCCGTGCTCGGCAAAGAAGCGCTGGAGCCGGCCGATTACCGCCGCGCGACCGAGCATGTGGTGTCGCTGCTATTGCGGGGCTGCGGTTTGTAAGACTTGAAAAGGTGGCTTTTTGCCCGCAGATGGGGTCGGCGCCGATGGGTACACTGTCGTACTTGCGCTTGGAGCGCCTGCCATGGCATGCATGCGGCGGGCGCCAGGGAGTGTCCTTTGAGGGTTGATTCTTGTCTAATACATCTATTCCGCTGACGCCGGTGCGCGCCAGAGACGGCGTTTGCATTCCTTTGCAGGATGGAACGCCGGCCACTTTTGTTGCGTTCGACGGGTTCGGGCGGCATGCGGAGCATTTTGCGGTGGGTATCCAAGGTACGGCGCCCAATGCCGTGCCTTTGGTGCGTCTGCACTCGGAATGCATTACTGGCGATTTGTTTGGCTCGCAGCGCTGTGACTGTGGCGCCCAGCTGCAGGAAGCGCTGGCGCGCTTGAAGATTGAGGGCGGCTGGCTGCTGTACCTGCGCCAGGAAGGCCGTGGCATCGGCCTGTTCTCCAAGTTGGCCGCCTACCAGTTGCAGGACCAGGGTCTGGACACCTATGCTGCCAACCGCGCCCTGGAGTTGCCGGAAGATGGCCGTGACTACCTGCCGGCCGCACAAATGCTCAAGGCGCTGCAGTGCACCCGCATCCGCCTGCTCAGCAACAACCCGGACAAGGCCGAACAACTAGAGCACGAGGGCATCACGGTGCTGGAGCGCCTGACCACGGGCACCTTCAAGACAGAGCACAACGAGAGCTATTTGAAAACCAAGGTGGCGCACGCCGGCCACCTGTTGCAAGACCTGTGAGCCCGGTCAGGGCTTTGGCAAAATCGTTTTTTTGACAATTCGCACCGCAGACATTTTCCGGTCTATTTACATTCGTGCCCTTCAGGCCGTTAATGACAACCAGGAGAGACGTATGCGACTAAGCACCCGAAGCAGATTTGCCATAACCACCATGATTGACCTGGCCTTGCGCGACAGCAATCATCCAGTGCCCTTGTCCGAGCTGTCCCAGCGGCACAACATTTCCCTGTCCTATCTGGAAATGGTGTTCAGCAAGTTGCGCAAATGTGGCTTGGTACAAAGCACACGCGGTCCGGGCGGCGGCTACACCCTTTCGGCCGACGATGCCACCGTCACTGTGGCCGACATCATCGGTGCCATCGAAGCCATTGGCGACCCGTTTGGAGAAGGCAATCGGCGCGAGGGCGCACTCAACCCGCAGGCGCTCTGGGATTCGCTCCACACTGCCGTGTTTGAGCACATGAAAACCATCACATTGAGAAGCCTGGCCGATGTGCAGCGCGCCAAGGGCGTCAATCTCAAAACCAGCGTGGCGCCGCGCAAGGGTGTGCTGCAGCCGGTGGAGCGCAAGTTGCTGCGCCCGAATGTTCCGAATTCGGTGTTTGCCCTGGGGCAGCTCGATTTCGCGCTGCGTTCGCGCTGAGCTTGTGCGTGCGCGCCCTGGGCGTACGGCTCAGGGCATGAGCGTGGTCTGCGCCGGGCGCCCCGGCAAATGCAGCGCGTGTGTGCTCGGTGCCGATTCCGCCAGCAGCACACCGCGCCGAAATACCTTCAGGCGCTTGGCGCGCAGGCGAATGGCTTCCACCGGGTCGCGCGCCTGCAGCAGCACAAAGCTGGCATCGCAACCCACCTGCAGACCGTAATTTTCCAGGCCCATGGCTTTTGCTGCATTGCCTGTCACGGCATCAAAGCACTGGCGCATTGCACGCTGGCTGGTCATCTGCGCCACGTGCAGGCCCATGTGTGCCACTTCCAGCAGGTCGGCACTGCCTAGGCTGTACCAGGGGTCGAGCACACAGTCTTGCCCGAACGCCACATTGATGCCGGCCGCCAGCAGTTCCGGCACGCGCGTCATGCCGCGGCGTTTCGGGTAACTGTCGTGGCGGCCCTGCAGCGTAATGTTGATGAGTGGGTTGGCCACCACATGCAGTTGCGCTTCGGCCAGCAGCGGCAGCAGCTTGCTGACGTAATAGTTGTCCATGCTGTGCATGGAAGTCAGGTGCGAGCCGCTGACCCGGCCCTGTAAGCCCAGGCGCTGGGTTTCAAACGCCAGGGTCTCGACATGGCGTGACAGCGGATCGTCCGATTCGTCGCAATGCATGTCCACACGCAGGCCGCGCTGGGCGGCAATTTCGCACAACAGTTTTACGCTCAGGGCGCCGTCCTGCATGCTGCGTTCGAAATGGGGAATACCACCGACCACGTCGACGCCCAGGTCGAGCGCGCGCTGCAAATTGTGCAGGTGTTGCTGCGGACCTTCGGGCCCGCGCAGCACGCCGTCCTGCGGAAAGGCCACCAGCTGCAAATCGAGGTAGGGGGCCACACGGCGCTTGACTTCGAGCAGCGCTTCTACCGCCAGCAGGCGTGGGTCACAAACATCGACATGGCTGCGGATGGCCAGCAGGCCCTGGGCCACGGCCCAGTCGCAATAGCGCAATGCGCGCTCCATCACCGCATCCTGTGTCAGCTGCGGTTTGAGTTCGCCCCACAGGGCAATGCCTTCGAGCAGGGTGCCGCTTTGGTTGACGCGTGGCAGGCCGTAGCTGAGGGTCGAGTCCATGTGGAAATGGGCGTCGACAAAGGGCGGCGTGAGCAGTTGCCCCTGGGCGTCCAGGGTTTGTCCGGCGGCTGCCTGCAGGCCGGCGCCGATGTCGACAATGCGGCCCTCGCGCACCGCCACGGACATGCCGCTGCGGCCGTCCGGCAGGGTGGCGTTGGTGAGGAGCAGATCGAGCATGGTTCAGGTTCCGGCGCGTTCCAGCATGGCGTGCAGCAGCACGTTGCAGCCGGCGCTAAGGTGTTCCGGTTCGGCCGATTCGATCTCATTGTGGCTGATGCCGTCTTTGCACGGAATGAATACCATGCCGCTGGGCGCCAGCTTGGCCATGTAGACCGCGTCGTGTCCGGCGCCCGATACCGCCGGCATGTGCGAGTAGCCGAGTTGTTCTGCGGCGCGTTGTACGGCGTTGATGCAGTCGCTGTGAAACGCCTGGGCCGGGTAGCTTGAGACCAGTTCGATGCGGATGTCCAGGCCCGAGGTTTCGGCCAGCGCCGCAGCAAAGGCTTTGATTTCGTCGGCCATTTGGTCGACCAGCGCGTCTGTGCTGTTACGCAGGTCGATGCTGAATTTGACACGGCCTGGGATCACATTGCGGCTGTTCGGGAACACCTGCACCATGCCGACCGTGCCGCGGCCGTGTGGCGGCTGGCGCAGCGCGCAGGCCACGGTTTCCTGCATGATGCGGGTGGCAACTTGCAGCGCATCGCGGCGCAGTGCCATCGGCGTCGGACCGGCGTGGGCTTCCAGGCCGGTGACGGTGCAGTCGAACCAGCGGATGCCGAGAACCCCTTGCACCACGCCAATGGTTTTGGCGTTGTCTTCGAGCACCGGGCCCTGTTCGATGTGGGCTTCAAAATAAGCGCCGATCGGATGTGCGCCAGGCTCTTGGTCGCCGATGTAGCCGATGCGTTGCAACTCGTCGCCGACGGTCTTGCCGTCCACGTCGGTGGCGGCGTAGGCGGTTTCCAGGCTGAACGCCTTGGCGAATACGCCCGAGCCCATCATCACCGGCACAAAGCGCGAGCCTTCCTCATTGGTCCAGAACGCGACTTCAATTGGTGCCTCAGTTTCCAGGCCCAGGTCGTTCAGGGTGCGCACCACTTCCAACCCTGCCAGCACGCCATAGTTGCCGTCAAATTTGCCGCCGGTGGGTTGTGTGTCGATGTGGCTGCCGGTGACGATCGGTGGCAGCGCGTTATTGCGCCCGGCACGGCGCATGAAGCCGTTACCGATTTTGTCGATGGTGATTTGCAGGCCGGCCTCACGGGCCCAGCCCAGCACCAGGTCGCGGCCTTGTTTGTCGAGATCGGTCAGGGTCAGGCGGCAGACGCCGCCTTTGGGCGTGGCGCCGATTTCGGCCAGTTGCATCAGCGAGGCCCAAAGGCGTGGGCCATTGACGCGGATGCGCGAGATATCGAGGGGGGCGGTGTTGCTTGGCATGGTGTGCTTTCTTAACGCTGAACAGGGCTCGGCGCCAGTGCGTCGGCACGGCGCTTTGCGGCGGAGAAGTTGGCACCAAAGGCCGGGCGCTTGATGTAGCGGCCGGCGCCGGCGCGGGCGCGCAGATCACCCTGCACATAGACCAGTTCGCCCTGGCTGATGGTGTGGCTGGGAATGCCGGTGACGCAGCGGCCTTCGAAAATGTTGAAGTCGCCCTTGCTGTGCTGGGTCTTGGCCGACAGGGTCTTGCTGCCGCTCGGGTCCCAGACCACCAGGTCGGCGTCGGCGCCCACCGCAACACAGCCTTTTTGCGGATAGATATTGAACAGCTTGGCGGTGTTGGCCGAAGTGATGGCGACGAATTCGGAAGGCGTCAGACGGCCGCTGTTGACGCCGGCATCCCACAGCACCGCCAGGCGCTCTTCGACACCGCCGGTGCCGTTCGGAATCTTGGCGAAGTCCTCTTTGCCGACGGCTTTCTGCGCCGCGCAGAAAGTGCAGTGGTCGGTGGCGGTGGTGTGCAGATGGCCCGCTTGCAGGCCGCGCCACAGCGCCTCCTGGTGGCCTTTGGCGCGAAACGGCGGGCTCATCACATGGGCGGCGGCGGTGGCGAAATCGGGGTGGCGGTAAACGCTGTCGTCGACTACCAGATGACCGGCCAATACTTCGCCGTAAACGCGCTGGCCACGGGCGCGTGCGCGGGCAATCGCATCGGCGGCTTCCATGCAGGAAACATGGACCACGTAGATGGGCACGTTGAGTACCTCGGCAATGGCAATGGCGCGGTTGGCGGCCTCGCCTTCGACGCTGGGTGGGCGTGACAGCGGATGGCCCTCCGGGCCGCGTATGCCGCGTGCGGCGACTTCGCTTTGCAGCAGGTAGACCAGTTCACCGTTCTCTGCATGCACGGTCGGCATGGCGCCGAGTTCGAGCGCGCGCTGGAAGCTGTTGACCAGGGTTTCGTCGTCACACATGATGGCGTTTTTGTAGGCCATGAAGTGCTTGAAGCTGTTCACGCCTTCTTGCTGCACCAGCCTGCCCATATCGCGTTTCACGCTCTCGTCCCACCAGGTGATGGCGACGTGAAAGCCGTAGTCGCTGGCCGATTTTTCGGCCCAGCCGCGCCAGGTTTGGTAGGCCTCCATCAAGGGTTGTTGCGGGTTTGGAATGACGAAGTCGATGATGCTGGTGGTGCCGCCTGCCAGCGCCGCCGCGGTGCCGCTGAAGAAGTCGTCCATGGTGACGGTGCCCATGAAGGGCAGTTGCATGTGGGTGTGCGGATCAATACCACCCGGCATCACATACTGGCCGCCAGCGTCGATGGTGGTGGCGCCGGAGGGCGCCGTGAGCTGGCTGCCGACGGCAACGATTTTGCCGTCTTGTGTCAGTACATCGGCAACAAATGCATGGTCGGCGTTGACCACGGTGCCGCCACGAATCAAAAGACTGGTCATAGGGTGTTCCTGGGCAAAAGGGCTGTGAATGTTATGGGTACTTACCGGGCTGTGTCTAGGTGGACGCAGGCGTGCTGTTGACAACGCGAAGCGGGTTGTTCGGGTGGCGTGTCCAGTCGCTGCTTTCTGCGCTGACGACTTTGCCAGTGCGCAGATCGGTTTCTCCGGGTGCCAGCGTGCGCAGTGTGATGCAGTCGGGCACCGGGCAGACGTTGACACACAGATTGCAACCGACGCATTCGTCTTCCTTCACGCTGAAATAGCGCTGGCCGTCGCGCGTTGTGCTGATGGCCTGGTGCGCGGTGTCTTCGCAGGCGATATGGCAGCGCCCGCACTGGATGCAGCTGTCTTGCTGGATGACGGCCTTGCTGATGTGGTTCAGGTTCAGATAGCGCCAGTCGGTGACGCTGGGCAGGGCCTTGCCAATGATTTGTTCGACGCGCTCAAAGCCCATCTGGTCCATGTACTGCGACAGGCCGTCCGCCATTTCCTGCACGATCTTGAAACCGTAGACCATGGCAGCGGTGCAGACCTGCACCGTGCCGGCGCCGAGTGCGATGAAGTCGAGGGCGTCACGCCAGGTGCCGACGCCACCGATGCCGGAAATCGGCAAACCGGCGGTTTGCGCGTCGCGCGCTATTTCGGCCACCATGTTCAGTGCGATCGGTTTGACCGCCGGTCCGCAATAGCCACCGTGCGAGCCGCGCCCGCCGGTGTTGGGCTGCATGCGCAGCGAGTACGGGTCGACACCAATGATTGAATTGATGGTGTTGATCAGAGACACCGCATCGGCGCCGCCGCGTTGGGCGGCGCGTGCTGGTTGCCGGATGTCGGTGATGTTCGGCGTTAGTTTCACGATCACCGGCAGTTTGCTGTAGCGCTTGCACCAGGCGGTGACCATTTCAATGTATTCCGGCACCTGGCCGACGGCGGCACCCATGCCGCGTTCGCTCATGCCGTGCGGGCAGCCGAAGTTGAGTTCAATGCCATCGGCGCCGGTGTCTTCGACGCGCGGCAGGATCGCCTGCCAGGAGGCCTCCTCACATGGCACCATCAGCGACACCACCATGGCGCGGTCTGGCCAGTTGCGCTTCACATCGCGAATTTCCTGCAGATTGAGTTCCAGGTCGCGGTCGGTGATGAGTTCAATATTGTTGAGGCCGTACAGGCGCCGGTCGGCACTGAGCAGGGCGCCGTAGCGCGGACCGTTGACATTCACCACCGGAGGGCCGGCTTCGCCCAGGGTCTTCCAGACTACGCCGCCCCAGCCGGCTTCAAAGGCGCGGTTGACGTTGTAGGCTTTGTCCGTGGGCGGCGCCGAGGCGAGCCAGAATGGGTTCGGGCTGTGGATGCCGGCGAAAGTGGTTTGCAGGTTGGCCATGGCGGATTCCGGGTTGTGTTTATTGGGCGCCCAGGTGGGCGTGAATGGCATGTGCCGATTGCTGGCCGTGAGCCACGGCATCGACGGTGAGTGCCTGGCCGCCGGCCCGGCAGTCGCCTCCGGCCCAGACGCCCGGCAGGCTGGTTTGGCCGACGCTGTCGGTGGCAATGCGCTCGCCCTGCATGCGCAGGCCACTGGCGGCCAGCACCGGATTACCGAGGGTCTGCCCGATGGCTTTGAACACCGTGTCGGCGTCCCAGCAGATTTCGCGGCCGCTCTGGGTCTGGACAAAACGCACCGCCTGGACCTGGCCGTTGTGGCCGACGATTTCCTGCGGCACCAGTCCGTGGTGCAGCACCACGCCATGGGTTTGCGCCCAGTGCTGTTCTTCGCGCGAGGCCGACATGTGTTCCGGGCCGCGCCGGTACACCATGTGCACCACGCTGGCGCCGAGCAGTTTGTTTTGCACGGCGACATCCACCGCCGTCATGCCGCCACCGATGACAATCACGCGGCGTCCGACCGGCAGCTGCGCAAGGTCTTCGGTCTGGCGCAACGTGGCGATGAAATCGACGGCGTCTTGCACGCCTTGCAGGTCTTCGCCCGGGATGCCGAGTGTTTTGGTGTGGCCCAGGCCGAGCGCCAGGAATACGGCGTCAAAGTCTTTGCGCAGGGCCTGGAGTTGGGCCAGGCTGTCGAGCTGCCAGTTCTGCTGTATTTCGATGCCGCCGATGTCCAGCAGCCAGTGGATTTCCTGTTCTGCATAGGCGTCGGCCATTTTGTAGCGGGCCAGGCCATATTCGTTCAACCCGCCGGGTTTGGGTCGGGCGTCGAACACCTGCACCTGGTGCCCCAGTCGTGCCAGCCGGTGTGCGCAGGATAGCCCGGCCGGGCCGGCACCGAGGACGGCCACTTTTTTACCGGTGGCGGCAGCGCGTGTGAACAGCTGTGGCTGGGCGCTCGCTAGCAGGGCATCGACGGCGTAACGCTGCAGGCGCCCAATCGCCACCGGGCGCTCCTCCTGGGTGTTGCGCACGCAGACGGCTTCGCACAGGTTTTCGGTGGGGCAGACACGGGCACACATGCCGCCCAGCGGATTGGGCTCCAAGATGGCCTGCGCGGCGCCGCGCAGATTGCCGTCGCCAATGCGCTTGATGAACGAGGGCACGTCAATGCTGGTCGGGCAGGCCGTGGCGCAGGGCGCGTCAAAGCAGTACAGGCAGCGCTCCGCTTCCAGCACTGCCTGCCCGGCGCTTAGTGGTGCGACCGCTTCGCTGAAGTTGCGGGCATAGTGCTCCGGCTCCAGCCGTCCCGCCCGTATATCTGGTGCATGTGCATGCGTTTGGTGTGTGGTCACGTGCAAAACTCCCTATCAAGGTGCAAAACTGACCGTTTGGTCAGGTAATGACCAGATACTAGCAATGCGCGTGCCACCGTGTATCTAGGGGTTAGCACCAGGGCCGGGCGGCGCCAGGGGCGGGCCGGTTGTTATGGCGCCGCGTCCTGCAGCCACTGGCGAAAGCGCTGCACCGAGGGCGGCAGTGTGGTTTGCTCCGGGTAGATCAGGAAATAGTGGCGCTGGCTCGGCAGTGGCGCCGGATGTGCCAGCACCAGTGCGCCGTGCGCCAGTTCGGTTTCAATCAACAGGCGCGGTACCAGCGCCACGCCCATGCCATGGGCGGCAGCGGCGCAGGCCATTGAAAATAGCTCATACCGTGGCCCGACGCGTGCCAGCGGTGCTTCGACCTGCATCGCTTCAAACCAGGCCGGCCAGGCGTCGGGCCGGGTCGATTGCTGTATCAGCGGCAACTGCGCAATCGCCTGCGCGCTGAAGTTGCGGCGCCGGCCCAGCAGGGCCGGGCTGCACACGGCGACCACGGTTTCGTCTTGCAGCAGCAGATGGCGCGTGCCGGCCCACTGGCTGACTTGCTCCGGGGTACCGGCATAGATGGCGGCGTCAAAGGGCGCTTCGGCAAACAGAAACGGACGGGTTCGGGTTTCGATGTGCACGTTCATCAGCGGGTGCTTTTTGCGCAGCAGCGGCAGTCGTGGAATCAGCCACTGGGCGGCGAAGGTGGCGACACAGGCCAGGCGCAGATCGTCGTCGGCGCTGTGGCCGCGCATGACTTCCAGCGTGTCTTGTTCCATTGCCTGCAGACGTTGCGTCACCTTGCGTGCGTATTGCTGACCGGCCGGGCTCAGAGCCACGCCGTGGCGGGTGCGCTCGAACAGCGCCACGCCCAGGTAGTCTTCCAATGCCGTGATCTGTCGCGACACGGCACTCTGGGTCAACGCCAGCGCCTGGGCGGCGCGGCTGAAACTGCAGTGCTGGGCTGCCGCTTCAAAGCACAGCAAGGCGTGGGAACTGGGAATCTTTCGGCGCATCGGCCCTCCGCTGAAATCAAATCGGGATGCCGCGGTTGTACCGCAGTTTTTCGCGCTTGGCGATTTAGGTATGCGTGAAACGCATAGCTACGTGAAAAAGCATCGCTTGCCGGCGCCCCGGCGCAGCCACTACGATGCGCCATCTTAGTAACGCATCGGAGACCCGGGATGGCACACGCAAGTTTCAATTGGCAAGACCCTTTTTTGCTGGACGCCCAGCTCAGCGACGACGAGCGCATGGTGCGCGATGCCGCCGCCAGCTACTGCCAGGACAAGCTGGCACCGCGCGTGACCCAGGCTTTCCGCGAAGCCAGCACCGACGCCAGCATTTTTCGTGAAATGGGCGAACTGGGCCTGCTCGGCCCGACCATCCCCGAGGCTTACGGTGGCCCCGGTCTGAACTATGTCGCCTATGGCCTGATTGCCCGGGAAGTGGAACGCGTGGACAGCGGTTACCGCTCCATGATGAGCGTCCAAAGTTCGCTGGTGATGGTGCCGATTTTTGAATTCGGCACCGAGGCGCAGCGCCAGAAATACCTGCCCCGGCTGGCCAGCGGTGCCGCGATTGGCTGCTTCGGTTTGACCGAACCGGACCACGGTTCCGACCCCGGCTCCATGGCCACACGGGCGCGCAAGGTGCCGGGTGGCTACCAGCTCAGCGGCGCCAAGATGTGGATTTCGAATTCGCCGATTGCCGATGTGTTTGTGGTCTGGGCCAAGGAAGTCAGTGAAGGCGGCCAGGTCGGTCCGATCCGCGGCTTTATTCTGGAAAAAGGCATGGCCGGCCTGAGCGCACCGACGATCCACGGCAAGGTCGGTCTGCGTGCCAGCATTACCGGCGAAATTGTCATGGACAACGTGTTCTGCCCGGAAGAAAACGCGTTCCCCGAAGTGCAGGGCTTGAAAGGCCCGTTCACCTGCCTGAACAGTGCCCGTTACGGCATCGCCTGGGGCGCCCTGGGCGCCGCCGAAGACTGCTGGTTGCGCGCGCGCCAGTACACGCTGGACCGCAAGCAGTTTGGCCGTCCGCTGGCGGCGAACCAGCTGATTCAGAAGAAGCTGGCCGACATGCAAACCGAAATCGCACTCGGCCTGCAAGGCTGCCTGCGCCTGGGTCGCATGAAAGACGAAGGCAGCGCCTCGGTGGAAATTACCTCGATCCTGAAGCGCAACAGCTGCGGCAAGGCGCTCGACATTGCCCGCCTGGCCCGCGACATGATGGGCGGCAACGGCATCAGCGACGAATTCGGCGTCGCGCGCCATCTGGTGAACCTGGAGGTGGTCAACACCTACGAAGGCACACATGACATCCACGCGCTGATTCTGGGCCGCGCCCAGACCGGCATTGCCGCCTTCGCGAACTGACCATGGCAGACACTGGCGCGCTCTCCCATCTCAAGGTGCTGGACCTGTCTCGGGTGCTGGCCGGCCCCTGGTGCACCCAGATGCTGGCCGACCTGGGTGCCGATGTGGTCAAGGTAGAACGTCCATTGGCCGGTGACGACACCCGCCACTGGGGGCCGCCGTTCCTGCAGGACGCAGACGGCGCGGACACTGCGCACGCCAGTTATTTCACTGCCTGCAACCGCAACAAGCGCTCCATCACCATCGACATGGCGCACCCGCAGGGCCAGGCGCTGATCCGCCAGATGGCGCGTGACAGCGACATCGTGGTGGAAAACTTCAAGGTCGGCGGCCTGACCCAGTACGGACTCGACTACGCCAGCCTGAAGGCGGTCAACCCGCGCCTGATTTATTGCTCGGTGACCGGTTTTGGTCAGCAGGGGCCGTATGCCGGACGTGCCGGTTACGACCTGATGGTGCAGGCCATGAGCGGCATGATGAGCATCACGGGCACGGCCGAGGGCGGACCGACGCGGGTCGGTGTGGCGCTGATCGACCTGTTCACTGGTGTTTATGCCTGCAGTGCGATTCTGGCGGCGCTGGAAGCGCGCAACCGCAGTGGGCAGGGCCAGCATATCGACATGGCTTTGCTTGACGTCAGTATGGCGATTCTGGCGAACCAGGCGGCGGGCTTTTTGAATACCGGCAAGGTGCCGCAGCGCCAGGGCAATGGCCATCCCAGCCTGGTGCCTTACCAGGACTTTGAAACCGCCGACGGCGCGATGCTGCTGGCGGTGGGCAACGATGGCCAGTTCGCGCGCTTTTGTGCGGTGGCCGGCCAGCCCCAGTGGGCCGAAGACAGCCGCTTTGCCAGCAATGCGGCGCGCGTGCAGCACCGTGAGGCACTGGTTCCTTTGATGCAGGCCGTGACGCGTACGCGCAGCACGGCACAGTGGATTGCCGACCTGGAACAACGTGCCGTGCCGTGCGGGCCGATCAACGACATGGGCCAGGCCTTTGCCGATGCCCAGGTGCTGAGCCGCGGTTTGCGCGTGACGCAGGCCACAGACCCGCTGGTGGCGGCACAAACCGGTGTGGCCTCGATTGACAGCGTCGCCAGTCCGCTGCGTTTGAGTGACACGCCGCCAGTGCTGCGCAACGCGCCACCGGCGCTGGGCCAGCACACCGATGAGGTGCTGGCACAGCTGGGGCTGGATGCGCAGCGCATTGCGGCCTTGCGCGCCAGCGGCGTGGTCTGAGTCAGCGCAGTGGCCGGTCTTTTGTTATCCTGCCTGTTTTCGCTTGGGAGGCGTGGCCATGCAAGGCAAGACAGTCAAAGATCGGGGGCCGCAGGGGCGGGCTGGTCACTACCGGCGCGGTTTTAGTGCGCAGCCCTGGCGTGCTTGAGCGCCGCTGGCGCGCACGCTGAGCAGCACCGTATGTCCGTCGCATTACCGCTGCGCCATTTTCTGCTTGCCCTGGCCGTGGTGGCGGTCTGGGGCACCAACTTCGTCGTTATCAAGCTGGCGCTGGGGCAGTTTCCGCCGCTGCTGTTTGCCGCGCTGCGTTTTACGCTGGCGCTGCTGCCGGCGCTGTTCTTTTTGCCCCGTCCACGCCTGGCGCTGGGCAATATGGCCGCCTATGGGGTGCTGATCGGGGTGGGCCAGTTTGGCTTGCTGTACCTGTCGATCGACGGGCATATTTCGCCCGGTATCGCTTCCCTGGTGGTGCAGGTACAGGTGTTTTTCACGATTGCCTTTGCCATGCGCCTCAGCGGAGAGCGGGTGCAGCGCTACCAGTGGCTGGCGCTGTTGCTGGCGGGGGCCGGCATTGCGGTGATTGGCGCCCATACCGGGGGCAGCACCAGTCTGCTGGGCATTGCCATGGTGCTGGGTGCGGCACTGTCCTGGGCCGCTGGCAATATGGTCGCCAAGCAGGGGGCGGCGTCGAACATTCTGGCCTATGTGGTCTGGTCCAGTGCCTTTGCGCTGCCACCTCTGTTCGCACTTTCACTGTTCTTTGAAGGCTGGGATAGCGACCTGGCCAGTGTCCGCAGTGCCGGTTGGTTTGCCTGGGCTGCGGTGGCCTGGCAGTCCTGGGGCAACACGCTGTTTGGCTACGCTGCCTGGGCCTGGTTGCTGGCACGCCATCCGGCCGCCACCATCACGCCGATGGCGCTGCTGGTGCCGGTGTTTGGCATGGGGGCCTCGGCCTGGTGGCTGGGGGAGCCGCTGCCGGCGTGGAAGTTGCTGGCGGCGGCACTGGTGATGGGCGGTCTGGCGGTCAATCTGCTGTGGCCGAAGTTGCGCGCGCATCTAAAAAAAGGATGAGGCCCCCACGCTCCACCGCTTGCGCGGGTCGCTGCCCCCCGAGGGGGCTAATTTCCCCGGGCAAGCCCTAAGGGAAATTGAGGCCCCCACGCTGCGCCACTTGCGCGGGTCAGGCGCCGAGAATTTCCCAGCGTTCCAGGGCGGTCATTAGTTCTTCGTCGATTGCGGCGTTGCGTGCCGCCAGGCCCATGGCGCGGGCGCTGTCGCTGGCGTACAGGCTGCCGTCGGCGAGCAGCCGGGTAATGTCCTTCTGCTCGGTTTCCAGGGCGGCTATGCGCTGCGGCAGGGCGTCGAGTTCGCGCTGTTCCTTGTAGCTGAGCTTGCGTGCTTTGGCGGGCGCGGGTGCCGGGGCTGTTGTGGCTTGGGCGATCGGTGCCGCAGTCTTTGTGCTGCTGGCCTGGTCGCGGCCATAGTTGAATGGGTTGGCGCCCTTCTGGCCTTTGGCCTGGGCGATTTCGTTGGCACGCTTGCTTTGCGTGAGCCAGTCGCTGACGCCGCCTTCGTATTCGCGCCAGTGGGCGTCGCCTTCAAAGGCAATGGTGCTGGTGACGACGTTGTCCAGGAAGGTCCGGTCGTGGCTGACCAGGAACACCGTGCCGTCGTAGTTCTGCAGCAGGTCTTCCAGCAATTCCAGGGTGTCGATGTCGAGGTCGTTGGTTGGTTCGTCGAGCACCAGCACGTTGGCCGGGCGCGCAAACAGGCGCGCCAGCAGCAGCCGGTTGCGCTCGCCACCGCTGAGGGAGCGTACCGGGGAGTTGGCGCGGGCGGGCGAGAACAGAAAGTCGCCCAGATAGCTTTTGACGTGCTGGCGCTTGTTACCGATTTCAATCCATTCACTGCCCGGGCTGATGAAGTCTTCCAGCGTGGCATCCATGTCCAGCGCGTTGCGCATCTGGTCGAAGTAGGCGACCTGGATGTTGGCGCCCTGGCGCACCGTGCCCCAGGGGCTGTGACCGGGTTCCGGGGCCGGAGCGTTGGCGGGTGCCGGGTCGGGTTGGTGCTCGCCCAGAATCAGCTTGAGCAGCGTCGTCTTGCCGGCGCCATTCGGGCCGAGCAGGCCAATTTTGTCGCCGCGCAGGATGGTGGCGCTGAAGTCGTGCACGATCTTGCGGTCGCCAAAGGTTTTCGACACATGCGTCAGTTCGGCCACCAGTTTGCCGCTGGAGGCACCACTGGAGACGTCCATGTTGACGCTGCCCACCGCTTCACGGCGGGCTTCGCGCTGATTGCGCATGTTTTCCAGCCGCGTGATGCGGCCCTGGGCGCGCGTGCGGCGTGCTTCCACGCCCTTGCGGATCCAGACTTCTTCCTGCGCCAGCAGCTTGTCGAAGCGCGCGTTGATGACGCTTTCCTGCGCCAGCTGTTCTTCTTTTTGCGTCAGATAGGCCGCGAAGTTGCCGGGGTAGGACAGCAGCTTGCCGCGGTCCAGTTCGACGATGCGGGTGGCCACGTTGTCCAGGAAAGAGCGGTCGTGGGTGATGGTGATGATGCTGCCCTTGAAGTCGACCAGCAGGCCCTCGAGCCATTCGATCGAGTCCAGGTCCAGGTGGTTGGTCGGTTCGTCGAGCAGCAGCACGTCGGGTTGGGCCACCAGCGCCTGGGCCAGTGCCACGCGCTTTTTGGTGCCGCCGGACAGGGTGCTGACAATGGCTTCGGGTTCCAGGTGCAGGCGGTGCAGGGTTTCGTTGACGCGCTGTTCCCAGTTCCAGCCGTCCAGGGCTTCGATTTCGCTTTGCATGGCGTCCAGGTCGCCATGGCCTTGCGAGTATTCCTCGATCAGGGCAATGGTGCGCGCCAGCCCAGCGCTGACGGCGACAAACACAGTGGCGTCGGCGTCGAGCTGCGGCTCCTGCGCGACGTAGGCAATGCGCGTGTGGCTCTGCACCTGCAGCGTGCCGTCGTCGGGGCGCTCCATGCCGCCCAGGATTTTTAACATCGAGGATTTGCCGGCGCCGTTGCGTCCGATCAGGCCTACGCGCTCCGCGGTTTCAAGGGAAAAATCCGCGTGGTCAAGCAGGGGAACGTGCCCGAATGCCAGTTGGGCGTCAAGAAGGGTAATCAGTGCCATAGTCGCCGATTATCCCTTGCGGCCATAATGCGCACTAATTTCAGGAGGGATGCAATGGCGACAATGGGTCAAAAGGTGGTGCGGAGTCTGGTTGGGGCGGTGGCAGCCTTGCTGGTTTTGCTGGTGCTCTATACCTTGGCAACACTGAACTGGAGCTATTCCAACGGTGAGCGCGCCGGCTATTTGCAAAAACTGTCACGCAAGGGCATGGTTTGCAAGACCTGGGAAGGTGAACTGCAGCTGGTGGCGGTGCCGGGCTCAACGCCGGAGAAATTTCTGTTCACGGTGCGCGACGAGCGCATTATTGAGCGCCTGAATGCCGACATGGGCAAGCGCGTGGCGTTGAGCTATGAGCAGCACATTGGCGTGCCGTCGAGTTGTTTTGGCGAAACCGAGTACTTTGTTACCGACGTTCACGACGTGCAGTAAGCCGGCCCAGCGCTGGCAATGACACGGTTGCGGCCGCGCTGCTTGGCGACATAGAGCGCCTTGTCGGCGTCGCTGTAGAGGCTTTCAAAATCGCGCTTTTCGGCGGCGCTGGTGCCGCTCAGGCCGATGCTGGCAGTGTGCGGGATGCGGATGTTTTCCCAGGCCGTGGGGGTTGCCTCCAGGCGGGCGCGTATTTTTTCGGCAATTTTGCGCCCGGCTTCGGCACTGGTGCCGGGCAGCAGCACAATGAATTCTTCCCCGCCCAGGCGGCCGGCCAGGTCGGTGCTGCGGATGCTGCTGCTGACCAGCGCTGCCACGTGCTTGAGCACGGCGTCACCGGCCGGATGGCCCCAGGTGTCGTTGACCTGCTTGAAATGGTCCAGGTCGAGCAGCAGGATGGCGGTGGCGCTGCCTTGGCGCTGCGCACGTTGCAGCTCTTTGCGCGTCAGCTCGACAAAGGTGTTGCGGTTGTACAGGCCGGTCAGGCCGTCCAGGCGCGTCAGGCGTTCGAGTTCTTTTTGTTTAAGCTGCAATTCAGCCTGCAGCTTGTCCAGATGTTCCTGCTGCAAGGCGATGGTGGTGAACTTGCGCCACAGCAGAAAGGACAGCGCCCAGCCCATGCCGCACACCGCCAGTCCGCTGAGGCGGTTGGACAGCAGTTGCAGGCTGTCTTGCTGGCTGTTGTCGATGGCCCAGAAGAACACGGCGTAGGCGCCCAGATAGACCAGCGCGGCGTTCAAGGGGCGCAGGTAAATCACCAGGCTGCTCACCAGGCAGGTGATCAGAAACGTGGTGATGTTGTTGCTGACGGCCTGGTCGATCGACACCACCAGAATCGAGAACAGCAGCGCGCCGGCAACCACGGCCAGGGCCAGCGCGCGCGGCAGCAGGCCGCGGTGGGCGTGGCGCAGCCCGCGTGCGGCGTAACTGGCGGCGGCCATCCAGAGTCCCATCGCCAGGTGGGTCAGGGTCAGGTCGGCATTCCAGGTGGCGATGGGTTCACTCAGGGTCTGGCGCAGGCCTTGCAGCAGAAATGCCAGCACGTACAGCGCATTGATGCCGGCCACCGCCGGGCCAAACACGCGCAGGCGGTTCAGGTTGGTGGCTGTTGCGGCGTCAGCGACCAGACCGTGTTCCACCCCCCAGCGGGCGCCAGTGCGGCGCAGATTTGTGAAGAACGTAGCCATGTGTTTGCGGACAACTGTAGCAGGCCTGGGCGACAGTTTTCCGCAAACCGACCCGGGACGGCGGGTCGGTTGCGCGGGCCGCGTTTTAGCGGCTGCTGGGGAACGAGAACACAGCTCCCTCACGCACGCCAGCCGAGGGCCAGCGCTGGGTGATGGTTTTGCGCTTGGTGTAGAAGCGCACCGCATCCGGTCCGTAGGCGTGCAGGTCGCCAAACAGGCTGCGTTTCCAGCCGCCAAAGGAGTGGTAGGCCACCGGTACCGGCAGCGGCACGTTGACGCCCACCATGCCGACCTGGATGTTGTCGGTGAAATAGCGCGCTGCTTCGCCGTCGCGGGTGAAGATGCAGGTGCCGTTGCCGTATTCGTGCGCGTCGATCAGGTCCATGCCTTCTTGCAGTGTCTTGACGCGCACGATGCCCAGCACCGGGCCAAAAATTTCTTCCTGGTAGATTTTCATGCCGGGCTTGACCTGGTCAAACAGGCAGGGGCCGAGGAAGTAGCCTGCGTCATGGCCCGGCACTTGTACCTGGCGGCCATCCACCAGCAGACTGGCGCCTTCGGCCACACCCTGGTTGACATAGCCCAGCACTTTGTCGAAATGCGCCTTCGTCACCAGGGGACCCATATCGCTGCTGGCCTCGGTGCCGGGGCCGACTTTCATCTTCGACATTTGCTCGCGCAGGCCGGCGATCACGGCTTCGGCAGCGGCATCGCCGACGGCGACGACCAGCGGAATCGCCATGCAGCGTTCGCCGCAGGAGCCAAAGGCGGCGCCCATGAGCGCGCTGACGGCATTGTCGATGTCGGCATCGGGCATCACGATGGCGTGGTTCTTGGCGCCGCCCAGGGCCTGCACGCGCTTGCCATGGGCACAGCCGGTGGCGTAGATGTATTCGGCAATCGGTGTGGAGCCAACGAAGCTGACGGCCTTCACGCGCGGGTCGGTCAGCAGGGTGTCGACGGCTTCCTTGTCGCCGTTGACAACGTTCAGCACGCCCGGTGGCAGGCCGGCCTGCAGGGCCAGTTCGGCGATGCGCAAGGTGCTGCTGGGATCACGCTCCGAGGGTTTGAGCACAAAGGTGTTGCCGCAGGCCACCGCCATCGGCCACATCCACAGCGGCACCATGGCCGGGAAGTTGAACGGGGTGATGCCAGCCGTCACGCCAAGCGCCTGGAACTCGCTCCAGGAGTCAATGGCCGGGCCGACATTCTTGCTGTGTTCGCCCTTGAGCAGCTCGGGCGCATAGCTGGCGTATTCGACGTTTTCAATGCCGCGCTGCAATTCGCCCAGGGCGTCGCTGAGCACCTTGCCATGTTCGGCGGTGATCAGGGCGCACAGTTCGTCAGCGTGTTGTTCGAGCAGCACCTTGAGGTTGCCCATGACGCGCGCGCGCTTGAGTGGCGGCGTGTTGCGCCAGGCCGGGAAAGCTTGCTGGGCATTGGCGATGGCTTGTTCGACGGTGCTTTTGTCGGCCAGCAGCACGCGCTTTTCGGCAACGCCGGTGGCTGGGTTGAAGACCTCCTGGGAGCGGCTTCCGGTGCGGACCGATGCGCCACCAATCAGGTGGCCAACGAGGGGAAGAGAGGACATGCGGTGGATTCTCGGTTAAAGGGTTGGGTTCAGGCGGTGGCCTTGATGGCCTCGCCCAGGGCGTTGACCATGCTGTCGATTTCGGCGGGAGTGCTGATGAAGGGCGGTGCCAGCTGGATCGTGTCGCCGCCATAGCGTACATAAAAACCTTTGTCCAGGCAGCGCATGGCAATTTCGTAAGGGCGTTTGGCCGGTTCGCCGGGGGCGCTGGCGATGGTCAGGCCGGCGGCCAGGCCGAAGTTGCGGATGTCGCTGACGTGTTGGCAGCCCTTCAGGCTGTGCACGGCATTTTCAAAGTGCGGCGCCAGGGCCTGGATGCGTTCGATGGCGTTTTCCTGCACCAGCAGGTCGAGTGCGGCAATGCCGGCGGCGCAGGCCACCGGGTGTGCGGAGTAGGTGTAGCCGTGTGGAAATTCGAGCAGGTATTCCGGGCCGCCAGCGGCCAGGAAGGTGTCGTAGATCTCGGTCTTGGCAATCACCGCGCCCATGGGCTGGGCGCCGTTGGTGACTTGCTTGGCGATGTTCAGGATGTCCGGCGTGACACCAAAGGCGGCGGCGCCGGTATAGGCACCCATGCGGCCGAAGCCGGTGATAACTTCGTCAAAAATCAGCAGGATATTGTTGGCGGTGCAGATGTCACGCAGGCGTTGCAGGTAGCCTGTTGGCGGCACCACCACACCGCCGGAGCCGGACATCGGTTCGACAATGACGGCGGCGATGTTGCTGGCGTCGTGCAGGGCGATCAGGCGCAGCAGCTCATCGGCGAGCTCGGCGCCCTGTGCCGGCATGCCGCGGCTGAACAGGTTTGCGGGCAACTGGGTGTGCGGCAGGTGGTCGGCTTCGATGCCCTGGCCAAACAGCTTGCGGTTGGCGCCGATGCCGCCAACCGAAATGCCGCCGTAGTTGACGCCGTGGTAGCCCTTTTCGCGGCCGATCAGGCGTGTTTTGCTGCCCTGGCCCTTGGTGCGCCAGTAGGCGCGCGCCATCTTCAGTGCGGTGTCGGCGGATTCGGAGCCGGAGCCGGTGAAGAACACCCGGTCCAGGCCGGCCGGCATCAGGGCGCTGATTTTGTTCGCCAGTTCAAATGACAGCGGATGGCCGAACTGGAACGCCGGAGCGTAGTCCAGGGTGCCGATTTGCTGCCGCACGGCGGCAGTGATTTCGGCACGGCAGTGGCCCAGGCCACAGGTCCACAACCCGGACAGGCCGTCAAATACCTTGCGGCCGTTGGCGTCGGTGTAGTAGGCGCCCTCGGCGCTGACCAGCATGCGTGGTTGGGCTTTGAAGTTGCGGTTGCCGGTGTAGGGCATCCAGTGCGCGTCCATCCAGCGGGCGTCGCTTGGATAGGGGCTGGTTGTGGTGGTGGGGTTCATGGAGCTTCTCGTGGCCAAAAGCGCGATTTTGCGTGGGCTGCTTACTTCGATATAGTGCTATTTATCACTATTTAGTTAGCAGTTTATGAAACCGAAAAGCCGGGCCGCACTGGGCCAGATCAGCGATATGGATTTGCGCCTGTTGCGGGTGTTTCGCACGGTGGTCGATTGCGGCGGTATGGCGGCGGCTGAGCTCGAGCTCAACATTGGCACGTCCACCGTGAGCCGCCACATCAAGGACCTGGAAACGCGGCTTGGCCTGCATCTGTGCCGGCGTGGGCGCGCTGGCTTTGCGCTGACTGCCGAGGGCGAGCAAATCTATGCCCAGACCACCTTGTTGCTGTCGGCCACCGACGCCTTTCGCAGCGGCGTGGACGAGATCCACCAGCGCATGGGGGGGCAGTTGCATGTGGCCGTGTTTGACAAGACGGCCAGCAATCCGGCCAGCCGCATTGCGCAGGCGATTGCACTATTTACGCAGCAAGCGCCGGATGTGAATCTGAATCTTCACGTGGCAACCTTGAATGGCATTGAGCGCGGGGTGCTGGACGGGCAGTATCAGATTGGCATCATTCCCGGGCACCGGAGCGCCGATACGCTGGAGTACACGCGCCTGTTTGACGAGACCATGCTGCTGTACTGCGGGCCCGGCTATCCCTTGACTGCGCGCCAGGCACAGCTTCTGGACTGGGACGATTTGCGCAAGCACGCCTTCGCCGGGCTGGGTTACCACTCGCCCAATATGCAGGTCAGCCAGAGCCACCGGGTGCCGCGCAAGGCGACCGGTTTTGACCAGGAGTCGATTGCCACCCTGATTCTTTCGGGACAGTTTCTGGGCTTTCTGCCAATTCACTATGCCGAGAGTTTTGTCCTTGCCGGGCAGTTACGCGCGGTCAAGCCTGCGCTGTTTCGTTATACCTGCGACTTTTTTTCTATCGTACGACGCTCGCCGCAACCGACCCGGGCGGCCCGGTTGTTCCAGAGTTGCCTGGCGCAGGCGCATGCAGGCGCTGTCTGACCTGGCTTGTGCGTTTCTCCCGGGCGGTAGGCGGGCCAGCGCCGCCAGCCCTTGGGTATTTTTGGGATTGGTTAGCGTGCTTCGCCGTAAAAGCGGAACGCCATATCGGGGCGCTGGCCGCAAATCAGTTCGGCGATGGCCTTGCCGGAGCCGGCGCCGTGGGTCCAGCCCAGGGTGCCGTGGCCGGCATTGACCCAAAGCTTGCGGATCGGGCTTTGGCCGATGTAGGGGATGTTGGTCGGCGTGGCGGGGCGCAGTCCGGTCCAGAAATTGGGCGTGCCGCCTTCGCTTTCCAGGCGGGTGTCGCACACACCGGGGAATACGGTTTCGACCCGGCGCGCCAGCATGTGGCAGCGTGCGCGCGCCAGCGTGGTGTCGAGTTCGGTGCCGTAGCCACCGACTTCAATGGTGCCGGCAATGCGCAGTGTGTCGCCCAGACGGCTCACGGCGCATTTGACCGAGTCGTCAATGAAACTGACGTGCGGCGCTTGTTCCGGTTTCAGGATTTTGAAGGTGGCGCTGTAGCCCTTGCCTGGATAGATCGGCAGATTCAGGCCGACGCTGCGCAGCAAGGGGGCCGTGTAGGAACCCAGGCTGAAGACAAAATGTTCGCTGTGCAGGGTGCGCGGCAGGCCGGTGACCTGGTCGCTGATGCGTACCGATTCCAGCGCGCCACCCGCCGTGTTGAGGCCCAGCACGTCGTGGTTCCAGAGAAACTTCACGCCCAGCGCCTGGCAGCGCGCCGCCAGTTGCTGGGTGAATACGCGCGCGTCACCGCTTTCGTCACTGGCGGTGTAGGTGCCGCCCACGATGCGGTGCGCATACTGGGCAAAGGCCGGCTCGATTTTCAATAGCTCGGCGGTGCTGACGACGCGCCGGTTGACGCCGTATTTGGACATCAGCGCAGCCGCGCCCGCCGCCGCGTCAAACGACTTCTGGTCCATGTAGTAATGGGCAATGCCTTTTTCCAGCCGGTTGAATTCGATGCCGGTGGCGGCAACGATGTCTTTCAGTGCCAGATGGCTGTAGGCGCCCAGACTGACCAGTTGCTGCACGTTGCGCTCAAAGGCTTCGTCATTGCAATTGGCCAGAAATTCCAGGCCCCAGCGGTACTGGTGCCAGCCTTGGCCGAGTGGAAACTGCGGCCGGAACAACAGTGGGGCCTCCTTGCTGAACATCCATTTCAGCGCCTTCCAGGGCGCTTCCCGGTTGGCCCAGGGTTCGCAATAACTGACCGAAATTTGCGCCGCATTGGCGAAGCTGGTTTCCAGCGCCGCTTCCGACTGGCGCTCCACAACGGTGACTTCATGCCCGCGCTGGGCCAGGTGCCAGGCCGTGCTCACACCCATGATGCCGGCGCCTAAAACAGTAATTTTCATGATCGCAGTGTCTCCGAGGCGGCAGAAAACATAAAGGGCAATTACATAGATTACGAAAACATAAGCATCGTTAATAATATTGCCATGCGTACTTTTGATGCCGATGCCCTGGAATGCCTGGCCACTATCGTGGAGGAAGGCGGCTTTGAGCGCGCCGCCGTACGTCTGTCGGTGACGCAATCGGCGGTGTCGCAACGCTTGCGCGGGCTGGAAGCCCAGGTTGGCACGGTGCTGCTGGTGCGCAGTCGGCCAATCAAACCGACCGCCGCCGGACGCCTGCTGATCAAGCACGCGGTGCAGATGCGCCTGCTGCGCTCCGATCTGGAAAACGACCTGCAGGACCTGACCCCGGGCGCCAAGGCGCCGCACGAGGAAGACCGGATTTCCATCGCCATCAATGCCGACAGCATTGCCACCTGGGCGCTGAACGCGCTGAGTCCGCTGGTGCATCGCGGCCTGCCGCTGGAAATCATTACCGATGACCAGGACTTCACCCACGACTGGCTGCGCGAGGGCCAGGTGCTGGGCTGCGTCACCACCTTGCGCCAGGCCTTGCGTGGCTGCAAGGTGTTGCCGCTGGGCGCAATGCAGTATGTGGTGGTGGCTTCGGCGGCGTTTGCGCAGCAGCCGGAGCGGGCGCGGCTGACGCCGCACAACTTCCGCCAGATTCCCTTTATTGCCTTCAATCGCAAGGACGATTTGCAGGCGGTGTTCGTCGGCAAGGCATTGGGGCTGCGCCGCGTCGCCCTGAGCCAGCGTTTCGTGCCGAGTTCCGAGGGCCAGGTGCGCGCCGTGCTGGCCGGCTGGGGCGCCAGTGTGGTGCCGCGGCTGCAGGTGCAGGGCTTGCTGGACAGCGGTGCGCTGGTAAATCTGGCGCCACAATTTTCCCTGCCGGTGCACCTGTACTGGCACTGCTGGAACCTGCATTCCGAAGTGATTGACCGCCTGACCCAGGCACTGGCGCTGGGCGCGGCGCAAATGGTCGCCATGGAGCCGCAACTTCCGCCGTGACGGCTGCGCCGGGTGCGCAACTTACAGTTCCAGGCACAAATCCGGTCGGTAGTGGACCTGCTCATTTTTGCGCGCATAGCCAAGCGGGTTGGCCACCACGCGGCAGTTGCCGACCCGGTAGTCGCTGGGCGCATGCAAGTGGCCGTGCAACCAGAGTTGCGCCTGCGGCAGTAATTCGTCCAGCGCATTGCAAAAGCCGGCGGTGCCCGGACTCAGCCCATAGCGCGGGTCGGCACTCTGCAGGCTGGGGGCGAAATGGGTGACGACGACGGTGTGGCCGTCAAACGGCTCGGCCAGTGCACTGCGCAGCCAGTGCTGGCATAGCAGTGCCTGTGCGCGCACTTGCGCTGCCAGCATCGGTTCGCCGTGCCAGGTGCAGCCGGTTTTCTGCAGATAAAAATTGGCGGCGCGGTAGGCTTTTTCGCGCGGCGTGGGCAGGGCGTCAAAGTCGCTCCATAAGGTGGTGCCAAGCAGGCGCACCGGGCGACCGTCCAGGCCGCACCAGGGCGTTCGCCAGCTTTCCCGCTCCAGCCAGTGCAGGCCCAGGCGGGTACAGGTTTCACGCAGGCGCGCGTTGGCGTCGTCAAAGGAAAAACCGTCGTATTCGTGGTTGCCGGGCACAAACACCACCGGTGTCGGCCAGCCGGCGGCGGCGGAAAACTGCGTTAAACCGAAATTTGGGTCCTGCAGTTTGGATCCGCTTTGGTACGAGCCAATGTCGCCGGCCAGCACCAGCAGGTCGACGCCAGCCAGGGGCCGAGCGCGCCAGTGCGGGTCGGCCTCCAGGTGCAGATCGGAGAGAAGTTGAATTTTCATGCGGGAAATGCCTTGTTGGCCAGTGCCGTGACCTTGGCGCGCAGCCAGGCGTGCGCCGGCACGCCGTCCTGGCGCTGGTGCCAGAGTGCGCTGACCTGCACCGGCGGGACGTCAAACGGCAATTCGCGTTCCACCAGCTGGTCGGCGAAGCCGGTGACGTCGATAAAACGCCGCGGCAGCACCGTCAGCAAGTCCGAATTCAGCACCACCTTGCCGGCCGTGAAAAACTGGTTCACGGTCAGCACCACCTGGCGGGTACGGCCATGCAGGGCCAGGGCTTCGTCGACAAAACCAAAGGCGCGGCCGGAGAAACTCACCAGCATGTGGCGCGCGCTGCAATAGTGGTCCAGCGTCAGTGGCACATGCGCCAGCGCATGGTCACGCCGCATCACGCAGACATAGTCGCCGTGAAACAGGCGCTGGTGGCGAAACAGGATGTTGCCGCCGGACTGGGCGCGGGCGGTCAGGTCGCTCATCACGGCCGGGAAGTGACCGATCGCCAGGTCGGCCTGCTCTTCATCCAGCAAGGGGCGTGGATCGCGGGTCGTCAGCGGCACCACGCGCAGGGCGATGCCCGGCGCTTCGATGCCCATCACGCGCACCAGGTCGGGCATCAGTTCGGCAGCGGTGGCGTCGGCCATGGTCAGCACGAAAGCCTGGCTGGCGCTGGCCGGGTTGAACACGCTGGGCGCCAGGCTGCTTTGCAACTGGGCCAGGGTGGCGCGCACGGCAGGCCAGATTTCCAGCGCGTGGGCGGTTGGCTCGAGGCCGCGTCCCTTGCGTACCAGCAGTTCGTCGCCCAGGGTTTCACGCAGCCGCCGCAAGGCATTGCTGACGGCTGGTTGGGTCAGCGCCAGGCGACTGGCAGCGCGGGTCAGGCTGCGTTCGGACATGACTTCATCAAACACCTTGAGCAAATTCAGATCAAAGGTGCGCAGATTGAAGGGCGTGGATGGGTCGGGAATCGCCATATATTGATTTGGTGAATATATAGCATCACTAACATAAAGTAGATGGGTACTGGTATTAACCCTAGTATTCAAGCCATGTTTGCCCTCGAACTTCGCTATCCGACCAAGGAGTCCAGCATGACACCGTCTGTTTCAGCAGTCTGGCGCGCGGCACCGGCTACCGGTGTCTCTGGCGTGCCACAGCAGTCCGCGCGCAGCGGACGTGGCCTGGACAATTCCAGTGTGTTGGCGGGCATGTTGCTGGCGGCGGCGCTGGCGGCGCTGCTGGCGGTGGCCGACGAGCTCATCGAAACCTGGACCGACGGCCATTTGCTGGCCGGCTGGGTAGCACTCTGGACGCTGGTGTTTGCGCTGCTGGCCATGCTGGCTTCGCCGCTGCGGCGCTTGGCAGCCCGGCTGGCGGCGCATCTGTCACAGCGTGTGCAACACGCACGCATGCTGCGCGCCGAAGCGCGGATGTGGGAATACGCCAGTCTGGATGCGCGCACCCTGGCCGATATCCGCGTCATGCGGACCCGCGCCAACGACGGTCTCTGAGTTTTTATTCGGCTTTGCAGGGCGTCGGAATAACGTTTCCCTGCGCACCATGAAAAAGGGCCAGCGCATGCGCTGGCCCTTTTGTTGATCTGGCTGCGGAAAGTCAGGCTGCCAGGCGTTGCTCCAGTTGGGCCTTGGTGGCTTCCAGTTCCTTGGGCAGGTGGTAGGCCAGCTGGGTGAACAGCTCGGTGTGCAGGCCGATTTCCTGTTTCCAGGCCGCGCGGTCCAGGCTGGTCACGCTGTCAAACTGGGCCTGGCTGAAATCCAGACCGGTCCAGGTGATTTCAGCGTAGGTGGGCGACACGCCAAAGCCGGTTTCCTGGCCTGTGGCGCTGCCTTCGATGCGGTCGATCATCCACTTCAGCACGCGCATGTTTTCGCCATAACCAGGCCAGACGAACTTGCCGTCGTCGCCCTTGCGGAACCAGTTGGTGGTGTAAATGCGTGGCAGCTTGGCACCGGAGGCCTGCAGCTTTTCGCCCATGGTGAGCCAGTGCTGGAAGTAGTCGCTCATGTTGTAACCGGTGAAGGGCAACATGGCGAAGGGGTCGCGCCGCACCACACCCTGCTGGCCAACGGCTGCAGCGGTGGTTTCGGAACCCATGGTGGCAGCCATGTAGACGCCTTCAGTCCAGGTGCGGGCTTCGGTCACCAGCGGCACGGTGGTGGAGCGACGGCCGCCGAAGATGAAGGCGTCAATCGGCACGCCATTGGGGTCGTTCCAGGCCGGGTCGAGCGCCGGATTGTTGGTGGCGGTGACGGTGAAGCGGGCGTTCGGGTGGGCGGCCTTGGCGCCGGTTTCCTTGGCGATGGCGGGCGTCCAGTCTTTGCCTTGCCAGTCGATCAGGTGCGCCGGGATGCCGCCGCCGTCTTTTTCCATGCCTTCCCACCAGATGTCACCGTCGTCGGTCAGTGCGACGTTGGTGAAAATCACGTCCTTGTCCAGGCTGGCCATGCAGTTCGGGTTGGTGTGGTAGTTGGTTCCAGGGGCCACGCCAAAGTAGCCGGCCTCGGGGTTGATGGCGTACATCTTGCCGTCGGCATGGGGCTTGATCCAGGCGATGTCATCGCCAATGGTGGTGACTTTCCAGCCATCGAAGCCTGCCGGTGGCACCAGCATCGAGAAGTTGGTCTTGCCGCAGGCGCTGGGGAATGCTGCTGCGACGTGGTATTTCTTGCCCTGGGGATTGGTGACACCCAGAATCAACATGTGCTCGGCCAGCCAGCCTTGGTCGCGGCCCATGTTGGATGCAATGCGCAGTGCGAAGCACTTTTTGCCCAGCAGGGCGTTGCCGCCGTAGCCGGAGCCGTAGGACCAGATTTCACGGGTTTCCGGGTAGTGCACGATGTACTTGGTCTTGCTGCAAGGCCAGGTCACATCGGCCTGGCCGGCTTCCAGCGGCGAACCCACGGTGTGCACGCAGGGCACGAATGCACCGTCAACGCCCAGCACGTCATACACCGCCTTGCCCATGCGCGTCATGATGCGCTGGTTCACGGCCACGTAGGCGCTGTCGCTCAGTTCAATACCGATGTGGGCGATGTGCGAACCCAGCGGGCCCATGGAGAACGGAATCACATACATGGTGCGACCGCGCATGCAGCCGTCAAACAGGGCTGGGGTGCCGTCGGCCTTGCCGGTTTGCAGCATGGCGCGCATGTCAGCGGGAGCCATCCAGTTGTTGGTGGGGCCGGCGTTTTCTTTCTTTTCGCTGCAAATGAAGGTGCGGTCTTCAACGCGGGCCACGTCGCTCGGGTCGGAACAGGCCAGGAAGCTGTTTGGGCGCTTGACCGGGTTGAGCTTCTTGAAGGTGCCGGCGTCGACCAGCTTCTGGCACAGGCCTTGATACTCTTCTTCGGAGCCGTCGCACCAGAAGATGGAGGCGGGTTTGCACAGGGCGGCCATTTCGGCGACCCAGGCGATCAGGCTTGCGTTCTTGACGTAGGCCGGGGTGTTCAGTGCCAGTCCTTGCATGGTGGGTGAGTTCATCTAAAAGCTCCTAAGTTTGAAAATGGATTTTTCAAAGCCAACGGTCAGCATGCTTTGAAAAATCCATGGCCCCGACCGGGATCCGGTCCGTGGGTCCGCGCGGGGAGGTCATATTTTAAGAAGGGGTACAAAAGTTACCAAGTAATTACTCGCAAAAGTTATGCAAAACATGCATGACTTTATGCTGTAACATTTCTGCCCAGATGCGTGTTCTGGGACCATGGCTTAAGCCGCAATTTCGAATGGGGGTTTGCGAAGTGGAAGGTGCGTGGTACACCCCAGGCTCGCCGCTTCATGGAGGCAGTGGCGTTCAAAAGTTGCCAGGTAGCAAAATTTTGTACCTGTATGTCAACCATTTTGGTAGGTGGCGCGTCAATGTAGGCCTGGGAGCGCAAAAGATGTAGTTGACCGCGGGGTAGGAATTCCGCAAAACAACCAAATTAACGACAAGCACTGTATATATGCACAGAGACATTATTCAGGTACCCGAAAAGGGCACTTACAAATGGCAGTTGTTCAATTACTGGTCCGATGAGTTCCGGCAGACCCATGCCGACCATTCCGCCTACATTGCCCTGAACTTCGCCGGTGTGCTGGATACCTGCCGCAGCAAACTGTTTACCTTGATTCAGCACCACCGCCAGCAGGCCAGCAAGTCGGCTGCCTGCGAGCGCCACAACCGCGCCATTGCGCGGCTGCAAAACACCATGACCGGTGCCGCCATGGCGTATGAAAGCGGCTTTCGCCAGCATTGATGGTTTTCGCGGGACGCGGGGCGCTCAGGGCAGCGCCACCACCCGCAGCACTTCCTGGGCATAGGCATCGAGCTTTTTGGCGCCGATGCCGCTGATGCCCTCCAGATCTTCCAGTGTTTTGGGCCCGCGTTGGGCGATGGCCGCCAGGGTGGCGTCATGAAAAATGACGTACGCCGGCAGGTTGTGCGCCCGCGCTACCTCGGCGCGCCAGGCTTTCAGTGCCGAATAGCGCAGCAGGGCATTGCTGTCGAGCGTGATGGGCGATTTCACTACGCTGTTCAGGCGTACGCTGCGCTTGTCCTTGCGCGCTGCGGGTTGCGATACCGATTCGCGCAGCTGCACCGAGCGCTCACCGCGCAGCACGGCACGCGATTGCGGCGTCAGCTGCAGGGTGTTGAAGGCCTGGGCATCGACCGCCACGGCGGTCATGGCAATCAGCTGGCGCAGCACGCCGCGTAACTGGATTTCACTGAAGGCCGCGCCGAGACCGAAGGTGCTCAGGCTTTCATGGCCGTACTGCAGCACTTTTTCGCTGCTTTTGCCGCGCACCACATCCATGACATGGCCGGCGCCAAAGCTGACACCGCTTTTTTGCTGGATCCGGTAGATCGTGCTGAGCAGCATGCGCGCGGCTTCGGTGCCGTCCCATACCGCTGGCGGCTGCAGGCAGTTATCGCAGTTGCCGCAGGGGCTGCTGGCTTCGTCAAAATAGGCCAGCAGACGGACCCGGCGGCAGTCGGTGGCTTCGGCCAGGCCAAGCAGGGCGTCGAGTTTGCCGCGCATCAGTTGTTTGAAATCTTCGCCGGCCGGGCTTTCATCGATCATGCGGCGCTGGTTCACCACGTCTTGCAAGCCATAAACCATCCAGGCTTCAGCCGGCAGGCTGTCGCGCCCGGCGCGCCCGGTTTCCTGGTAATAGCCTTCAATATTTTTCGGCATGTCCAGGTGCGCCACAAAGCGCACGTCGGGCCGGTCGATGCCCATGCCGAAGGCCACGGTGGCCACCATCACTATGCCGTCTTCGCGCAGAAAGCGGTCTTGGTGCTGCTGGCGGACTTTGCTATCCAGGCCTGCGTGGTAAGGCAGCGCCTTGAGGCCGGCTTCGGCCAGGGTCTGGGCTACCGCGTCGACCTTGCGCCGTGACTGGCAATAGACGATGCCGGTTTCGCCTTCGTGTGACCGCTCGATGAAGCGCAGCAGCTGGGTGTTGCTGTCGCGCTTTTCGACGATGGTGTAGCGAATATTCGGCCGGTCAAAGCTGCTGACGAAGGCGCGCGCGTCCTGCAATTGCAGGCGTTCCAGCATGTCTTCGCGCGTCAGGGCGTCGGCAGTGGCGGTGAGCGCCATGCGCGGCACGCCGGGATAGCGCTCGTGCAACACCGTAAGGGCGCGGTACTCGGGGCGGAAATCGTGGCCCCACTGGCTGACGCAATGGGCCTCGTCAATGGCGAACAAGGCCAGTTGTTGGCTCTGGAACAGGCGGTCGAGTTGCGCCAGAAAACGCGGCGTGGTGATGCGCTCGGGGGCGGCGTAGAGCAGGGTGATGTCGCCGCGCAGCATGCGCTGCTCGACCTGGTAGGCCTCTTCGCTGCTGAGCGACGAGTTCAGAAAGGCGGCGCTGACGCCGGCTTCGTGCAGGGCCCCGACCTGGTCGTGCATGAGCGCGATCAGGGGCGAGATCACCACCGTGATGCCATGCCCGGCCTGCTGCCGGGCAATGGCCGGAACCTGGTAGCAAAGACTCTTGCCGCCGCCGGTAGGCATCAGGACCAGGGCGTCGTGGCCGGCCACGACGTGCTCGACGATGGCCTGCTGGGGGCCGCGGAACTGGTCGTAGCCGAAGACCTCGCGAAGAATGTGCTGGGGAGTCAAAAAGGTCAACAGTGGGACGAAAAGGCGCTATTGTCCCGCCTTTCTACAATACGGGGTATGAACTTTCCCCGTTACACACGTGCACAGGGCCTGCCCGCCCTGCTTGAGAACCGTATTGCCATCCTGGATGGTGCCATGGGCACCATGATTCAGCGCTTCAAACTCAATGAAGCGCAGTACCGGGGCGAGCGTTTCAAGGATTTCCACCGCGACGTCAAAGGCAATAACGAATTGCTCAGCCTGACGCGTCCGGACGTGATTTCCGACATCCACGAAAGCTATCTGGCGGCCGGAGCCGATTTGATCGAAACCAATACCTTTGGCGCCACCACGGTGGCCCAGGCCGATTACGACATGGCCGACCTGGCGGTAGAAATGAATTTGGCCTCGGCGCGCCTGGCGCGTGCCGCCTGCGACAAATACAGCACGCCGGACAAACCGCGCTATGTTGCCGGCGCCCTGGGCCCAACGCCCAAGACTGCCAGCATCAGCCCGGATGTGAACGATCCCGGCGCGCGCAATGTGACGTTTGAGGCGCTGCGCGCGGCCTATTACGAACAGACCCAGGCGCTGGTTCAGGGCGGCGCCGATGTGCTGCTGGTGGAAACCATTTTTGACACCCTGAATGCCAAGGCGGCGCTGTTTGCCATCGACGAATATTTCGAGGCCTCTGGCGAATGCCTGCCGATTCTGATCAGCGGCACCGTGACCGATGCCTCCGGGCGGATTCTGAGCGGCCAGACCGTGACTGCCTTCTGGCACAGCGTGCGCCATGCGCGGCCGCTGGCCATTGGACTGAATTGCGCCCTCGGCGCCACCCTGATGCGGCCCTACATCCAGGAACTCAACCGCGTTGCGCCGGACACGTTTATCAGCTGCTACCCGAACGCCGGCCTGCCCAATCCGATGTCCGACACCGGTTTTGACGAAACCCCGGAGGTGACCAGCCGCCTGTTGCGCGAGTTTGCCCAGGACGGCCTGGTGAATATTGTGGGTGGCTGCTGTGGCACCACGCCGCAGCACATTGGCGCCATTGCTCACGCGGTAACGCCGCTGTCGGCGCGCAAACTGCAGGCCAACGGTTTCTACCGGGAAGCCGCCTGAGGCGCAGCCAGCGGTCTGCGGTCTGCGGTCTGGGCACTGCCGGCCCGCGCCGGCAAGCCCTTAACCGCGCCGCTGTGGCGGCGGTCGGCTGCTCAGGGCCAGTTCTTCGCGCATGGTCTTGGCCAAGCGTGCATAGAGTTTGAGCTGGCGGTTGGTATCGCGCAGGCGTTCCGCAATATTCGCCGAAACCCCCAGCAACAGCCGTGCGGCGACCACCGGGTCGCGCTGAATCATGGCTTCGACGCCCTGGCGCGTGAGGATGGCGCACCAGACGTCGGTCGAACTGGTACAGGAGGCCGAGCGGGGCTCGTTGTCGACCAGTCCGATTTCACCGATCAGGCTGCCCGGCCCCAGTACCCGCACGGTGGACGGCTCGTTGCGGTCGACGGTGATGCGTTCGACCACCACGTCACCTTCGATCAGCAGCGCCATGAAGCCGTTGTCGCCGGCATCGCCTTCGCGGATAAACAGGGTGCCGGCCGGAATGAAACGCGGCGACATATAACGAATTACCACGCGCGCCTCTTCCAGGCTGAGCGTGGTATGTGCTTGTGGCGCGCTTAGCAGCTGGGCCGCGTGTTCCGCACCCGAGACCCCGTTGGAGAGGGGGATTTGATCCACATTTTTGATCGTAGCTTGCATGCGCAGAGACTTTGGCGTGTGGCGACAGAGCGCATTGTTTCATATCGCGCTGGCAACCGGGACCGGGTCGGGCACTACCGGTCTGGAATTTCACCGTAGAATTCGCGCTATCCAAGGAGCGTTGCAGCGGAGCCGGTGCTCTGCCAGGCTTGGGCAATTTCGGTTTTCAGAACGACGCTCACCTGAATTGCTGTTACAGGTGAGTTGTATGTCCACATCCCCCACATTTATGCCCATGATGCTGTCCGGTCTGGAGCCGGTCGTCGTGGATTCGAATTCTTTGTTTGTGAATATTGGTGAGCGCACCAATGTCACTGGCTCCAAGGCGTTTGCCCGCATGATTCTGAGCGGCAGCTATGAGCAGGCTTTGGCGGTGGCGCGCCAGCAGGTGGAAAACGGCGCCCAGATCATTGACATCAACATGGACGAAGCCATGCTCGATAGCCAGGCGGCGATGGAGCGCTTCCTGAACCTGATTGCCAGCGAGCCCGATATTTCCCGGGTGCCGATCATGATCGACTCCAGCAAGTGGAGCGTGATCGAAGCCGGCCTGCGCTGCGTACAGGGCAAGTCGATCGTCAACTCGATCAGCATGAAAGAAGGTGTGGCGGCGTTCAAGCAGCAGGCCAAGCTGGTGCGCCGCTATGGCGCTGCCGCAGTGGTGATGGCGTTTGACGAGCAGGGCCAGGCCGATACCTACGAGCGCAAGATTGCGATCTGCGAACGCGCCTACCGGATTCTGGTGGACGAAGTCGGCTTTCCGGCCGAGGACATTATTTTCGATCCGAATATTTTTGCTATCGCCACCGGTATTGAAGAACACAACAACTACGCGGTGGACTTTATTGAGGCCACGCGCTGGATCAAGCAAAACCTGCCCGGTGCCAAAGTCAGCGGAGGCGTCAGCAATGTGAGCTTTTCCTTCCGCGGCAACGACCCGGTGCGCGAAGCGATTCACACCGTGTTTCTGTACCACGCCATCAAGGCCGGCATGGACATGGGCATCGTCAATGCCGGCATGGTCGGCGTGTATGACGAAATCGAGCCCGAGCTGCGCGAGCGGGTCGAAGACGTGGTGCTGAACCGCCGCCCAGATGCCGGCGAGCGCCTGGTGGAAATCGCTGAAAACGCCAAGGGCGCGGCCAAAGACGACAGCAAGAAGCTGGAATGGCGCGGCACCGCGCAAGCGCCGGTGGCGGTGGCGCAACGCCTGTCGCACGCGCTGGTGCACGGTGTCACCGACTTTATTGCCGAAGACACCGAAGAGGCCTACCGCGCCGTGCTGGCCAGGGGCGGACGGCCACTGCACGTGATTGAAGGGCCGCTGATGGACGGCATGAATATCGTCGGCGACCTGTTTGGCCAGGGCAAAATGTTCCTGCCGCAGGTGGTGAAGAGTGCGCGCGTCATGAAACAGGCGGTGGCGCACCTGATTCCCTATATTGAAGAAGAAAAGCGCTTGCAGAAGGACGCAGGTGAAGAGGTCAAGGCCAAGGGCAAGATCGTCATCGCCACAGTCAAGGGCGATGTGCACGACATCGGCAAAAACATTGTCACCGTGGTGTTGCAGTGCAATAACTTCGACGTGGTGAACATGGGTGTGATGGTGCCCTGCCACGAGATCCTGGCGCGGGCCAAGGCCGAAGGGGCCGACATCATCGGCCTGTCCGGCCTGATCACGCCGAGCCTGGAAGAAATGCAGTACGTTGCTGGCGAAATGCAGAAGGACGAATATTTCCGCAGCCGCAAGATGCCGCTGATGATTGGTGGCGCCACCACCTCGCGGGTGCATACCGCGGTCAAGATCGCGCCGCATTATGAAGGTCCGGTGGTGTATGTGCCAGACGCTTCGCGCAGTGTCAGCGTGGCGTCCGGGCTGCTGGGCGAGCAGTCGGCGAGCTATCTGGAAGAACTGCAGGCAGACTACGCCAAAGTGCGTGAGCAGCATGCCAACAAGAAACAGGTGCCGCTCTGGCCGCTGGCCAAGGCGCGCGCCAACAAGACCGTGGTGGACTGGTCGGCCTACCAGGCCACGGTGCCGAAATTTATCGGGCGCCGGGTGTTCAAGAATTTTGACCTGACCGAAATCGCCAAGTACATTGACTGGGCACCGTTCTTCCAGACCTGGGACTTGGCGGGTCCGTTTCCGGCGATTCTGGACGATGCGCTGGTAGGCGTGGAAGCGCGCAAAGTGTATGCCGATGCCCAGGCCATGCTCAAGCGCCTGATCGAAGGCCGCTGGCTGACGGCCAATGCGGTGATCGCGCTGTATCCGGCGAACAGTGTCAACGACGACGATATTGCGCTCTATGAAGACGAAACTCGCAGCAGCGTGGCCCTGACCTGGCATGGTCTGCGCCAGCAAAGCGAGAAACAGTCGTGGCAGGAAGACGGCAAGACCGTGCAGCGCCCGAGCCGCTGTCTGGCCGATTTTGTGGCGCCGCGCCTGAGCGCGCAGGGACAGCTGACGGGCTTGCAGGACTATGTGGGTATGTTTGCGGTCACCACCGGCATTGGCGCTGACAAAAAGGAACAAAGCTTCCTGCAGGCCCACGACGACTACTCGGCGATTATGTTCAAGGCCCTGGCCGACCGCCTGGCCGAAGCCCTGGCCGAGTGCATGCACCACCGGGTGCGTACCGACCTGTGGGGTTATGCGGCGCAGGAAGCGCTGGACAACGCGGCCCTGATTGCCGAGAAATACCAGGGTATCCGGCCGGCACCAGGCTATCCGGCCTGTCCTGACCACAGCGTCAAGCGCGCCATGTTTGCGCTGTTGCGGGGTGAAGATATCGGCATGGAACTGACCGAGAGTCTGGCCATGGCGCCGGCGGCCAGCGTGTGCGGCTTCTATATAGCGCATCCCGAGGCGCAGTATTTCAACGTTGGCAAGATTGGCGACGACCAGGTGCAGGACCTGGCGCAGCGCAGTGGCAGCAGCCTGGCTGCCACACAGCGTTTGCTGGCGCCTAATCTATAAGCGCAGCTGGGGCTGGCACAGCGCCGATCAAGGGAGATTGATGGCGCTGCGGTAGTGCATGGCTTCGGCGACGTGCAGGGTGAGAATCATGTCGCTGTGGTCCAGGTCGGCGATGGTGCGGGCAATTTTCAACACGCGCTGGGTGCTGCGGGCCGACCAGGCGAGGCGGGTGGCGGCTGTCTGCAGCCACTCTGCGGCAGCCGGCGCCAGCTGGAATGGCGCCTTGCTCTCGGGGGCGGACGCGCTGTGCTGGCGTTGCCGGGCCCGTTCCCGGGCGGCTGCGCAGCGCGCCCGGATGGTGGCCGAGCTTTCGCCGGGCGGGGCATGCAGCAAGTCGGCGGCGGGCAAGGCCGGAACTTGCACGTGCAGGTCAATCCGGTCCAGCAGCGGGCCACTGAGTTTCGCCTGGTAACGCGCAATTTGGGCCGGCGTGCAGCGACACGCCGGAGCGCTGGCGCCGAGGTAACCACAGGGGCAGGGATTCATCGCCGCGACCAACTGGAAGCGGGCCGGAAACTCGCAGCGCTGGCTCGCACGCACGATGGTGATCAGCCCGCTTTCCAGGGGTTCGCGCAGGGCTTCCAATGCGCTGCGGGCGAATTCGGGAAACTCGTCCAGAAACAGCACGCCGTTGTGGGCCAGGGATATTTCACCGGGTGGGCAACTTCAAAGTTAGGCTGAAAATTCATCCAAATTAAGGCTTAACTTTGACTGTATTGATTTCAAGGGCAATCAACAGACTCCACGCCCTCGGCGTTGTTCGAAACCTGTATGGCACCATATTGAACGAGGGCGCCAGCAACGGCCTTTGTTCACGCGGTCCTTCCAGCCCCTTTCGGGTTCGCGGGTTTCTGCTTGTCGGTGGTCGGAGGGAGAACTCCAACGAGGTGAAGTTGCTTTGCCCAATCCGGCAGCGGCAGGGACGCTACGGTCGTGACGGCGACGCCCCAGTTCTTAGCGATTGCATGGATGTCGCCATCATCCGCCACTATGGAAGCATCGCGAGCCTTGGCGATAGCGACAACCTGTCGATCCACCTTGACCTTTTGCCATACGACGTCCCGTCCAAGAGGGTGCCTCTTGTTCCCAGCGCCATTGGCCGCGACCTGCATGGCGGCGCATTCCTCAGCGGCCATGTGGTCGAAAGGGGCAACCAGCACGTACCTGTTGTCTAGTAGCGAAGCTAGCAAGGCATTCCCCGCCGCGCCGGCGTGGATTAGGTACTCAGCGATGACTAATGTAGGAATGACGACCTGGCCACGTGACTTCTCGACATCCTGCAGCAGCCCTTTCAATCGGTCCTGAATATGCTGCGGTGCGCGCCGGTCGAGCAGGTAGATCAATGCATTGGTGTCCAGCAGCACGCGCATCAGTCATTACCCCGCGACTTTTTCCATTCGCCGATGGGATCGTCCAAGCCGTTCCATCCGTTGTCGGGCAAGCCCTTCAGCTGCTCGAACAGGTCTGTCACCGGAGTCCCATCCAGTTCGACGAACTCGTCAACCAAGACACCGCAGCAGGACCACTGCCCATCGCCGTCGCGTTTCCACGTTGCAAGTCCTGTGACGCGAATTTCGGCACCGAACAAGTAGCGAGCGAGCTGCCTTGCCTTTTCCCGACCACGGATGGTCACGTCGACAAAGGAGCCTTCAGTGGTTTCGAGTGTCATTGGTACGGTCTCATCGCGACCGCCAATTTTGATGACTCTTCCGACCACGCTGTCCATCTGATGGACCATGCGCTCTTCCTGAGGTTGAACAGCGTTTAAAGCACCCGGAAAGACCATGACGACAGTGCCGTCATGGTTGCGGACTTCTCCGTGCCAACCCTTTGACCTCAGGTAGTCGTCGAGGCGAGCCACTTTGGGCATGGCCTGAGCCTTAGTCCGAGCCTCGATGAGCTGCACCTGGACATCAAGCTTGGCGTCGTCATCCACCCTCACCATTAGGCGAGCGCTGCCCGGCCTGAGGGCACCGAAGTGCACACCAGCGGGACTGCCGAGCAGCTCAGCGAAGCGCTTGGTCAGTTCACTGAAGTCGAGCATCGACAGCGTCTTCGGTCTTGTTCCGAGGACGTGTAGCTCGTAGCTCCAGTCAGTTGGTTTCATCAGTTCGAACTTGAATTAGCGGAAGTGCGCACTTCAGTTAAAGAGATTAGCACGGTTTGGTCAGCTTCTCAGGGGAGGGGAGCCAAGTTGCCCGTCGCTTGCCATGGAGGTTGTGGTCTAGATGCCAGTCCGCCATTTCTGTCACATTCAGGCCCACAAGTAGCCCCGTGTCAGCATGCGCACCAAGTGGACCACTCTCGGCCCGCTAAGGTACTGCAAAGGAAATAGACCTCTACCACCCCGTGTTTCCACGCCGAAGCCGAGACAACGCACATCATGCTCAAGGCTATATCGGTATGGAAACATTTCATGTCACCCGACTTTTCCCAGCTTGGTAGGCCCGCTAGCTGATTGACCAAGCTCTTGGGATTTACGCTACCACACGACCACAAGTTCGCTCAGATCGACAGTCATCCGCTCGGTCCAAAAGTTTCCGGGACACGCCGACGTAGCAACACCAATGAACTACATCCGAAACTTGAAGTGCGTTTCTACGCGCTACATATTCGCGGCAGGAGCCGCATGTGGTAATTCCGCACGCACGACTCCTGGCGGGGGAGATCATCCGTCTCTACCGTAATCTGGGTTTGTATACCGCATGTTCTTGCACTGAAGGTGACAGGCCCCATCGACTAAGGGTATCTACTTAGCGCTTATTGGTTGAGTTTTATTGCGCAACAAATATACTTAGATATCTAAGATGATTTGTGTTGAAGTAAACAGTCACATCAATCTAAGAACATGAACGTGAATACGTTTAACGCTAAAAAATACTTGAGGTCAGAAATGAAAAAACTCTGTCGACTGCTGTCCCTGTGCGTGGTACTGACTTGCGCGACGTCCGTTTCTTACGCCATAGAACCATTCAATATTGATGTGGTCTTGCCTCTCACAGGCGGAGCTGCCTTTCTTGGAAAGGCAGAACAGCTTGCGCTTCAGCAGGCTGAAAAGCAACTTGTCGGTGCGCAAGGCATAGATGGACATCCAGTGAAATTTGTATTCCATGACGATCAGTCGAGCCCACAAACAGCAGTGCAATTGGCAACACAAATCGTGGCTACCGGCCCTTCAGTAGTCCTTGGTTCCGCGGTGGTGGCAATGTGCAATGCCATGGCTCCATTGATGAAGTCGGGGCCTGTGTTGTATTGCCTCTCTCCAGGAATTCACCCTGCAGCAGGAAGTTTTGTGTTTACTTCGAGTGTTGCGACGGGTGACCTGGCGGCGGCGCTGCTGCGTTACTTCAATCAGAAGGGACTGAAGAAAATAGGTCTTATCACCAGCACGGATGCATCTGGGCAAGATGCGGCACGCAACATAAAGGAATTGTTGAAACAGCCTGAGTTCAAAGAAATTCAATTAGTCGGCGAAGCCAGTTTTAATCCCGCTGATGTTAGTGCAAGCTCTCAAATTCAACGAATCAAAGGTGCGGGTCCAGACGCATTGATTGCTTGGAGTACCGGAGCCGCAATTGGTACTGTGTTCAAGGCAATCTCAGAGTCTGGCCTCAATATTCCTGTTGCCACCACCGATGGCAATATGACCTATGCGCAGATGGCGCAATATTCCACTATATTGCCGAAAACGCTGTTGATTCCATCGCCCCAATGGTTGCCGGATGCGCCACACATCGCACCTGCAGGACAGGCGGAATCCAAACGCGCATTCGCAGCAGCCTACGAGGGAACCGGCGTAAAGCCCGATGCCGCGTCTTCGTTCGCCTGGGATCCCGCCATGATGGCGGTTGCCGCATTACGCAAGCTGGGGCCCACCGTTAAGGCAGAGCAATTGCGAAGCTATCTATCGCAACTAAAAGGGGTGTCTGGCTTGAATGGTATCTATGACTTCACTGCGGTAGCACAACGTGGACTGTCAGATGCAAATGTCTATGTGACCAAGTGGGATGCGGATAAGAAAACGTGGATTCCAGTCAGCGAAGCCCGTGGCATTCCCTTGAAGCAATAAAAAATAGGGGGTAATTAGCAATGGCGGAACTCATCCAAATCATCATTGGCGGGCTGCAGATAGGATGCATATACGCACTCGTTGCGCTGGGGTTCTCGCTGGTATATCGCGTAACCAACGTGATCAATCTAGGGCAAGGCGCATTTTGTTTGGTAGGGGCATTGGGTGCGTACACTCTCCAGACGACTTTTGGCTTGGGTATGTTGTCGTCTGCGGTGCTAGCTGTGTTGCTCACGGTAAGCATTGGAGTGCTTGCCGGATATCTGGCTTTTGTTCCGGGGCTTTCGCGCTTGTCAAACGCCAATATGTTGATGCTCAGCGCAGGATTGCTGACGCTCATAGAGGGGTTGACGTTAGTCATCTGGGGTAGTCAACCCTATGCGATGACGTCGTTTTCTGGACAAGAACCGGTGTCTCTAATGGGTATTTTGATACCTACGCAAGAATTCTGGATCGTTGGTGCGACTGGGGTAATCATCGTCACCCTGTGGTATTTGATACAACGAACGTCATTTGGTCAGGCGCTGCGTGCTTGTGCAGAAAACCCGGTGGCAGCAACCCTCATGGGAGTGAGCGTCAAACGCATGCAGTTGATCAGTTTTGCAGGCGCCGCCTTCATAGGTGCCATAGCTGGCATTGTCTCAGCACCGGCAATGTCATTACAGTTTGATACCGGGCGCTTGTTCACAATTCAAGGGTTTATTGCAGTTGCCATTGGGGGACTGGCATCCTTTCCCGCAGCCGTTGCTGGCGGTCTGCTACTGGGCATTGTTAGTCAGGTTGCGACGGCTTATATATCTTCGCTGTTTAGCAATGCAATTTCACTGGCACTGCTGTTGGCAGTGCTGCTGTTTCGGCCCAGTGGCCTGATTGGAACGCGTTCGGTCAGAAGGCAGGATGTTCGCGAGGAAGCACGCCTTTGGAAGCACGTCACTCGATTAGCGCCGCGCACGCAATGGATCGCTGGAGCAATAGGGCTGTTGCTGGCGCTGGTGGGTCCGGTATTCATCCCGCAAGGGTCGGTGCTGAGTGGGGTAGTGATCGCCATGATTTTCTTTGTTGCTCTGATGGGCCTGGATTTGGTGATGGGCTATGCCGGACAAGTTAGTCTGGGCCAAGCAGGCTTTATGGCGATTGGTGGATACACCACGGGCTATCTGATGACGCAATATGAAATGCCGCCGATATGCGCGATGCTTTGTGGAGTCGCGCTGTCGTTGGTTGCTGCAGTGCTCCTGTCCATGATTACGATGCGCTTGCGTGGTCTGTATCTGGCACTCGCAACATTGGCTTTTGGCTTGCTCATTGACTCGTGTGCTGTGGGGCTGGTGGATATCACGGGTGGCCCCTCTGGGTTGGTTGGCATTCCTGGATTCTCTATCGGTTCATATGGGTTCGATTCACCGATATCGATGTATTACCTGGTGTTGGCTGTAATTGTTGTTGTCATCGTCATGTTGGGCGGATTGATACGCTCAAGTTTCGGCCGTTCATTGCAAGCCATACGTACCGATCAGATGGCTGCTGCTGCTTTGGGTATTAAAGTGGTTCGATGCAAGCTAATTGCTTTTGCCATTGCTGCCGTCCTGGCTTCTCTGGCTGGTAGCCTGTACGCCTTCTTTTTTCACTTCTTGTCGCCGGATATGCTTGGAACGCAACGTTCGCTGGAGCTTGTATCGATGCTGGTAATTGGTGGAGAAGGTACGTTGGTCGGCGGACTGTTCGGCGCCACGTTGCTGACACTTCTACCCACAATTTTTCAACCGTTGGCCCAATGGAAGACCTTTGCCAGTGGATCTTTGTTGGTCATATCGTTTCTCTATATGCCTGAAGGCATCTGGGGAGCGCTGGCCCGCGCCATGGCGACTATCGAAAGCAAAAATATGGGCCTGAAAAAATCAAACACGAGTACGGCGGCGGAGGTAAAACCGTGAGCGAATACAGCCTACAAGCGCGTGGTCTGAGCCGGTCCTTTGGTGGATTGAAGGCGACCAATAACGTATCTTTCGATGTTGCCCATGGAACAATAACCGCGTTAATTGGTCCCAACGGTGCTGGCAAGACAACCGTCTTTAACCTAATAACCAATCTGTTTCCGGTGGATTCAGGCGAGATACTGTTCGAAGGGCAACGCATCGATAAACTTCAGCCGGTACAAATTGCCGAGTTGGGCTTAATACGCACATTTCAAACGGCAAGGGTGTTCCCAGGCATGACTGTGTTGGAGAACGTCATGGTGGGGCGAAGTCGACTGGCCAAGCACGGTTTGTTAAAGCAGGCTCTGTGGAGTGGCGCATGTCGTCGTGATGAGTTCAACCTCACGCGGCGGGCCGAATCACTTTTGCAGCTTGCTGGCTTGTCGGGGTATCGCGATACCCATGCAGTGGAGTTGCCGATGGGCGCGCAAAAGCTTCTTGAAATTTTGCGGGCATTGATGGCACATCCCAAGCTCCTGCTGCTGGATGAGCCCGCAGCTGGCTTGAATGATACGGAGACGGGAGAACTTGCTGCATTACTTTTGGCTATTCGCGCCAGCGGTATAACCGTGCTTATCGTGGAGCACAACATGGCCCTGGTGATGGGGGTGGCCGATCAAATTGTGGTACTGGAGACAGGTGCCGTGATTGCATCTGGAGTGCCCGCGGACATTCAAAAGAACGAGCGCGTCATCAAGGCTTACCTTGGCTGAATGGAAGACAAATCATGTTATTGGAATGTAGATCAATCACCGCAGGTTACTCATCGTCGCCGGTACTCGACGCCATTGACCTTGAGATTTGCGAAGGAGAAATCGTCACGCTAGTGGGTGCCAATGGTGCGGGAAAATCGACGTTGGTAAAAACCATCTCGGGGCTACTGCGTCCAATGCGAGGCGAGTTGTGGTTTGCTGGCCAGCGTATCGATCAACTTCTCCCCGCCGATCGTCTGCGCCACGGCATTTGTCATGTTCCTGAAGGTCGTCAAGTCTTTGCAGGTATGACAGTTGCCGAAAATCTTAGTATGGGTGTTTACGTGCGCAGAGGAGAGGACAAAGCAGAAAATCAGGCGCGAATGGATGGTCTTGTACGTCAATACCCGTTCCTGCATGAGCGTCTTCACGATGTGGTCGGGAATTTCTCTGGTGGGCAACAGCAAATTCTAGCTATCGCGCGTGGTCTCATGTCCCGTCCTAAGCTGATCATGTTAGATGAACCGTCGCTTGGTCTATCGCCCATGATGGTTATTGAAGTTTTCAATTTGGTCAAGGAGTTGCGTGCCAAGGGCCATTCGGTTTTGCTGTCAGAGCAAAACGCTTATGCGGCGCTGGCCATCGCTGATCGCGGCTATGTTATTGAAAACGGGCGCGTAACGATGTCAGGGAAGGCTACCGACTTGTTGGCGTCATCCGAAATATCGGAGCGTTATCTTGGCGTTGGGTCTGGCGACAAGTTCGCTCGCTCTGAGAGTCAGAATACGGCGAGAAGGCTGCGTTCCTGTATCGACTAGCGCTGGCTATTCTTCATTTCTTCAAATAAAAGCATATTTATGAACTACGAAGCGATCCAAATCATTAAGGCAGAACATCGCTCACTGGCCGCAGTTCTCAACGCGGCAAATCACCTTCGTGTGGAAATCGGCGAACAGCGATTGCTGCCCAACTATCGGCTGCTTTGGGCGATCATTCGCTACATAGAGGAGTTTCCGGAAACGCTCCATCATCCAAAGGAAGATCGCTATCTGTTCTCAAAACTCCAGGCACGCACTCAAGCAGCCGATGCAATTATTGCAACACTGCAAAAAGAGCATCGTGATGGCAATGAAAAGATTGACTTGCTTAGGCAGGCGCTAAGCAAGTATGAAGGCGGGGCGGTAGGCGCATCGACCACCTTTTTTACGATGTTGGAAGCATTTGTTAAGTTCCACTTTAGGCATATGACGATGGAAGAGCGGGATATTTTTCCTTTGGCAGAAACCTATCTGACCGCGCAGGATTGGCAAGAAATCGCTGCAGCATTTCGGGATAATCATGACCCCATGTTTGGCACAGCTCAGTGTGAGCACTTCCGCGAACTATTTCACCAAATTGTCTTACTGTCCCCTGCTCCGATTGGATTGGCAAGCTAAGGTTGGGTGTCGGAGTTGCCTAGGCTGCGGCGTAAGACCACTGGCTTTCCACCCAGGCGCAGCTTGCACATCCAGTGCGCCAAGGCCGAGTCCAGATAGGTGGCATGGCCGGGAAACCAAGCGGCCAACTCGTTTGCTAGAGGTCGTGCGTTTGTAGCATTACCTTGTTGCATTTGTGCGAGGACATCACTCACCGTCGCTTGTACTGCGGCGTGTTCATTGATGTGACATTCTTTGGCGGGGAAATTGTGCTCTGTCATCCAATGATTTTCATCATCAAAATGGCGCTTCAAGTGCTCCTGTAGCCTTTGGACGGCTTGCAGTAGGCGGTCGTCCGATGCAGCTTGAACGGCAGCTACACAATGTACAAATTCTTCGTGGACGTGGTCCATGGGGGTATAGCCGAGAAGCATGTCGTCACACCATGTGATGGCAGTCGGCGCGATCGTTTCGGGCGAAAGGGTCATATCTTCAACTTCCGGTAATTTCATTGATGAGCTATCAATTTTTAGCTACGAATTTGCGTTGACGCCAGCAGGTTATCCCGACTTGTTTTTCTTAGATATCTAAGATAAGATGTTATCTGAATTGTGCTGTGCACTGTTGGTGCCAGGTCTTCGTACTCTAATTATTTTGGAAGTTAGCCATGTCAGAGGAAATACAGCTACGTCCTTTGCGAGTCACTCGCAAGGAGGTCATCGCGCGCGATGTCTATCTATTTGAGCTGCGCGATCCATCGGGTGCGAATTTGCCATCGTTCGACGCCGGATCTCATATCGCATTGCGTGTTCCTGGCGGCGCTATGCGTCAATATTCACTTTGCAATGACCCCTCTGACACGGATCGCTATCAGATCGCCGTAAAGCGCGAAGCGATGGGGCGCGGTGGTTCCATTGCTCTTGTGGACAAGGTGATGGTGGCGGATACGGTGATGGTTGCTACGCCAAGTAATATGCTTCCTATTGATGCGAAGGCAAAGAACTTTATTTTGATTGCTGGTGGCATTGGAATCACGCCAATGATTGCCATCATGCGCAGTTTGATTGCTGAAGGGCTGCGCAATGTCAAGCTCTATTACTTTACTCGGGATGCGGAGGGAACAGCATTTCTAGAAGAGCTTGCTAAGGCGCCCTTCGCAAAATTCACCACCATCATTCACAGTCAGGGGGCCGCTGCCTCAAAGTTCGATCTCTGGTCTATTCTGGAGCGTCCGGTGAGCGGAACGCACCTATATTGCTGCGGGCCCAAACGGTTGATGGACGGCGTCAAGGACATGACCGGTCATTGGCCGACGTCCTCTATTCACTTTGAAAGCTTCGGAGCAGATACTAAACCGCACGCTGACGATACCCCGTTTGATGTCGTTCTGAAGCGCAGTGGTCAAAAAATCGCCGTTGGCAGCTCACAAAGTATTTTAGAAGCGCTGCGCAACGCTAATGTGCACGTCCCTAGCTCTTGTGAAAGTGGAACCTGCGGCTCTTGCAAGGTAACATATACAGACGGCCAGGTCTCACATCGCGACTTGGCATTGCTGGATGAAGAAAAGTCAAACCAGATCATTGTTTGCGTCTCGCGTGCGACCAGTTCTGAGCTGGTGTTAGACCTGTGACAGATCGTACGAACCCTATTCGGTTGGGAGTATTGGGGCTGGGGCGTGCCTTTACCCTTATGGTCCCGACGTTCGCATCGGACCCACGTATACGCATAGTCGCGGGATTTGATCCTCGTGCTTCAGCGACCAAATTGCTGCAGACCGAATTTGGTGCGCATGTCCATCTCTCGCCTGAGTCGCTGTGTGCTGACCCGGATGTCGACTGGATTTACGTTGCGACTCCCCACCAGTTGCATGCGGAGCATGTGGCACTGGCTGCGCGCTTTGGTAAACATGTACTAGTGGAAAAGCCGATGGCAATAAGTTTGCTGGAATGCCAGTGCATGATTGATGCTTGTGCGGATGCTGGTACCCATCTGATAGTTGGACACAGTCACAGCTTCAATATGCCAGTACGCATGGCGCGTGGCCTGATTCGAAGTGGAAAGTACGGCCAGGTTCGCATGGTTCACGCGATGAATTTCACCGATTTTTTGTACCGACCGAGGCGTCCCGAGGAGTTGGACACGGCCAAAGGTGGTGGAGTGGTGTTCAGCCAAGCCGCGCATCAGGTCGATATTGTTAGGCTGCTTGCCGGGGGAATGGTGGGTTCTGTATACGCGCGGGCCGGGCGGTGGGACAGAAGTCGGCCAACGGAAGGGGCTTACAGTGCGATGTTGGATTTCGAAAATGGTGCATTCGCTAGCTTGAATTACAACGGATATGGATACTTTGATACTGACGCGATGATGGGCTGGGTCGGCGAAATGGGGATCCCCAAGTCGAATTTGGCGCACTCGCTAACTCGTCAAAAGTCCATGGCATGCACCAACGAGGTGGCAGAGGCGACCCGTAAAGCGGATCGAAATTACGGTGGTAGCGACTATCAAGCTACGCAGCCAGGTGTGGCCCAGTCATTTCAGCATTTTGGGCCGGTAATTGTTAGCTGCGACGGAGCCGACCTCCAACTTACCCCTGCGGGATTGACGATTCATGACTTGAGCGGAAGCCATGCCCAAATTGCGGAAGTGCCAGCTATACCCCGATCAGAGGTGATTGACGAGCTATGGGATGTGGCGCGTTTAGGCCGTGCACCTGTGCATACCGGGGCATGGTCACTGGCTACGATGGAGGTCTGCCTGGCAATTCTTGCGTCCGATGCCCAGCATCGCGCTATCATCCTGGAGCACCAAGTTAGACCACCAGATTAAGAATTGACCAGCTGATCCTGTTTCCGCCATGAGTAACATCCGCCCCGACATCCAGAATTTGCTTAAGCATTGGCGGGAATCGATCCCCGAAGACCGACTTGCCCACTTAGTACGGGATGTGGCGCGTGCCCAGATGAAAGCGCTTCAACGCCGTCTGTCGCAACATGCGGTTTCATTTGGGCATTGGACATTCCTGCGAATACTCTGGACCCAAGATGGGCTAACCCAAAAGGAACTGAGTGACCTCGCCGGAGTCATGGAGCCGACCACCTACAGCGCCGTCAGAGCCATGGAAGAAGCCGGATTTATCGAACGCAGACAGATGGACGGGAATCGCAAGAATATGCACGTATTCTTAACGCCAGCGGGGCTATCTTTGGAAAAAAAGCTGGTCCCATTGGCAGAAGAAGTAAACGCTATTAGTGTCCGAGGCCTGAGTGAAAAGAATATCACGCTTTTGCGCAAGTGCCTTTTGTCCATCATTGAGAACTTGGCGCTTGAGGAAGAGGGTGACGTCAACGATGTCGACGCCCCCTAAACCTCACGTGGCTGCTTAATTACACTAAATGCTGTACGACTCGTAGGTGGACGGGTCAAACAACTCATCTATTGTCAGCTTTCGCTTCGATAAGCCCTGTGCATGATGGTGATGCAAAAAGGCTGCTAAGGTTTTTTGATTAGCACCCACACCATAAGACCAAAAATCTTCACCTAGCGTTTCCTTGGCCGCCTTGAGTTGTTCTTCGACGAATGGCAGAGTGACCTTGGTGGCTGATGTGTCAGCCAATAGTTCGAGTGCTTTGGCCTTGGACTCGCTGAAAGCCTTGAATAACGCTGCAGGAAGCCAGCGATTTTTCGCGGCCAACTCCTTGCGGATACCAAGCACATGCATGATAGGAAAAATTCCAGTCCGCCGATAGTAGTCTTTTGCGACTATTGTGGGGTCGTCAAATAGCCAACCGATATTTGGATTATTCAACACCTTGGCACTTGGGGGCCTCGGTGCGATAAATCCGTCTATCTCGCCCTCGTCCAACATTTGTGAAATAGTGCGTCCATCTGGTGCACTTTCGATGCGAATGCCTTCCGGTAAATTCAGCTTGATCTTTTCAGGGCGTCCAGGTGTATCGATTCCTCCACGCACCCAGATAACGTCTTCAGGTGCAATTCCAAAGTCATCCTGCAAAATCGAACGGGCCCAGACGATAGCTGTTAACTGGTATTCAGGAACGCCAATTTTCTTTCCCTTTAAGTCCTCAGGTTTCTTGATACGGTCCTTGCGCACATATATTGATGTATGGCGGAAGGCTCGTGACAAGAACACAGGTATGCCGATATACGGACAATCGCCGCGCGAATGCCTCACCAGATAACTGGAAAACGATAACTCGGTGACATCGAAGTCCTCGCTTCGCATCGCCCGGAAGAACATTTCTTCCGGGTTCAGCAACATGTAGACGGGATCGCATCCATCAATCTGGACACGCCCGTCATAGAGGGCTCGATTACGATCGTAGTCGCCCATAGCGACTGAGATTTTCATCTTGTTCATTGGAATTCTGAATCAGGCATTAATCTTGTATTGATCGTCCTGTTCTTGTGCAGCAGTTTCCTTCTCCCAGACAAATTTCGCTTCAAACGCGCGCCAGTCGGTCTCTTTGGGAATTACACCTTGGAACGAGCACACAGAGTCGGTGACCGCATCACTGCCTGTGCCTATCACAGATCCATTGGTTTGATACCCTTTCGCAGCTTCCAGCATGACTTTGCGGAATTCCACGATGGCCATATCGCTGGCACCCAACCGGTCACGGCTACGGTCGGCAATGGGGCCCATGGTCAGCCACATGGCCATATCCTGATTGGGGATTCCTGTGATACCAGAAAAGTTTCCGTTCTTCATCGCCTGGCGATCTTGAAAATAGCGATTCTCATAATTCCGCAATGGTTTGTAGTTGCTATCAAGGTCGATTCCTACAGTTTGGCCAAGGAACTTGCGCCAAGTCGCGGTCTCCGGCACTTGATCCGGCTTACCCCAGCCTATGAAGTAAAAGCAGGTGTTGGTGTCGTCCACGGGCACGTTCACGTTCGCAACGTTGTACAGGTTGTTGGGCGGAATCAACACAGTCCAGGGAGCGACGAAAACTGTAGAGCGCACATAGTCATGAGTCGCGGCATTGAAGATCGGACGGCGTATAGCCGCGTAGCGGAAACCGTAGTTCGTGCGTTGCACTTGCATTCTTGGTGCCTTGTCCGTTGATGGACGCAACCAGTTCTTGTCGTTCGCTTCTGCACCGTGAACACGAGCAGGAACCATGTCGGAGCTGTGCAGGCTGGAGCTGTGCGCGGAATCAATGGCTCCCTCTAAAATTTGCGCCCAGTTCACAGGCATCACGACCTTGGCGACACTCACGCGAGTATCGGCAGTTGGGGCCCAGCGCGGTGGAACGAATTCAGGCATGCTCTCAATGGGACCCATGTATGCCCAGATGAACCCAGCCCATTCCTTAACCGGATACGCTTTAACTTTAACTTTGTCCAGCATGCCACTGGCGTCGGGTTCAGAGGACATCTCGGTAACATTACCATTCACATCCATCTTCCACCCGTGGTAGAGGCAACGCAGTCCGCCTTCTTCGTTGCGTCCAAATACCAGCGACGCACGGCGATGTGGGCAATATTCGTCGAGTACACCAACCTGTCCATCGCTATCCCGAAAAACTACAAGATCCTCGCCTAGGATGCGTGCTTTTACCGGGGTTCCATCGGGTTCTGGAACCTCTTCGAGCAAACAAATTGGGATCCAATGGCGACGCATCATTTGTCCCATTGGAGCGTCGTTCTCGACTCGACACATCAGTTGGTTCTCTTCACTACTAATCATGCTATAGCTCCTGTTTAGGTTAGGTGACTAAGTAATCACGCCTGGGAATATACTTCGATACCTAAGTAAAAGTCGTAAGTACTTACCCTTAAGGATGAGAATGCCCCGCACATCAATTTGCTTTAAGAAAATTCAAGAGCTTCTGTCGCAAGATGACGCTATCGAGAGCGCAGTACAAAAACTCTCACAGATCTCCTGGCTGTTGTTTCTTCGCCTTTTGGACGCGATGGACATCGACTTGGAGTGCGCGGATCCAAGCTACTTCAGCCCATTGCCGCCGGCGTTGCGGTGGGGCAGGTGGACTACCCATCCGAAATATCACGGAGACGAGTACCTGCTGTGCTTTGTGGACTCCGAATTGCTGCCCGCTTTGCGCCAATTGAACTGGCAAGATCCGACAAGTGGTGTCAGCAAGTACTTGCGTGAAGTGTTTTCAAACGTATTCAATTACATGAAGAACGGCGCCTTGCTGAGGCAAGTTATCGGATGCATCAATGAGATTAGTGTGCGGCAGGGCGCAGACCGCGCGGAACTCTGTGCTCAATACGAAAAAATGCTGAGCGGCCTACTCGCGGCACGTCTCGAAGGTGGGTTCTATACTCCACGTGCCATTACTACGCTCATGGTGAATCGCCTCAACCCCCAGCCGGGTGAAACAGTAATGGATCCAGCAGTCGGAACGGGTGGCTTCCTTGTAAGCACAATCCGGCATTTGCAGGAATTAGCGAGATCCCGAGAGTATGGTCGCTGTTACAGCGCGAGTGTCATTGGGTATGAGAAAAAGTCACTTCCATATCTGTTGTGCGCTACAAATCTACTGCTTCATGGCCTGCGAGTACCGCCCGGCATCAGTCACACAAACGCACTTGCGCAAGTGTTAGCTGAAATTACATCTAAAGATCAGACGGACATATTTGTCACTAATCCACCGGTGTACGAGGTGGAATCAGTTGGCATACAGAGGGGATTTCCACACGCGCTTCGGTCAAGCGAAACCGCTGCTCTGATGTGGGTTTTCGCCCAACACATCCTCAAGCCGCGTGGAAGAGGGGCCATCGTGCTTTCCGATACGGTACTTGCGAAAGAAGGGGGCATATCTCGCGTAAGTGAGCGACTTTTGAATGAGTGTAATTTGCACACCATCGTACGTTTGCCTGCCGGCGTTCTTGCGCCGTATACAGCAATGTCGTTCAGCTTGTTGTTCTTCACCAAAGGCGCACCTACAAAGCACATCTGGTATTTTGAGCACAAGTGCCCCGCAGGTCGAAAGAACTACACAAAGGTCCATTGCTTGAAAACGCAGGACTTCGAAAAACTAAAAGAATGGTGGGGAGATGAAATCGACGGATTCTCCAGTCGTAGAGTGACGGAGCAGTCCTGGATCGTGCCTGCCGAAGTCATACGAGCGGACAACTTCAACCTGCTGCAGAGCAACCCCTGGACTTCGGGTAATTACTTAGAGACCTAAGCTTTACAAGCCCGGACGGATTAAATACACTGATGCTTAGTTGGCTAAGTATGTGCATTTATGGCCGGCGAGCGACTATTGGTCGTAGCCAATGCGACAACCAAAATTCCCTAAACCGAGGAGGTGAGAAGGTGACGGTGACTCAGTCGTATGTCTCTAGAAACTGCGATTGCAACCCCATGCAAAAAAATGACCATTTCAATAATCAAATTAGACATAGAAATCTGGCCAGAGGTGCAAAGCGCCAAACAGCTGAAATGAAATTAGGAGACTTATGAAAAAATAGGTTCTTCGTCAATTTCACTGTGATTTTTCCCTTGCTGCGGGACAATCCAGTGATTCAATATTTTCATCTTGAGCATGAAAGACACCGCGCTGTATGAGCATCTTCTTGGACTGAAGGCCCCATGGTCTGTCAAGAAGGT
>CAIUDG010000042.1 GCA_903897925.1 uncultured beta proteobacterium
CGCCACCGAGGTCAGCACCCGATGGCTGGCGCCAGACAGCGCGCTGAGCATGCGCATGGCGTCCGCGGCATCGGCCGGTTTGCCGAAAATGGTGCGGCCTAAAGCCACTGTCGTGTCCGAGCACAGCACTGGCGCCACCGGCAGGCCACGGCGCTGCAGGCGCGCCATGGCGGCTTCCAGTTTCAAGCGCGTTACACGCTGTACGTAGTGCTTTGGCGCCTCGTTCGGCAACACCGTTTCCAGCGCCTCCGCATCCTCGTCGGGGCTGGGCAACAGCAATTCGTGGCGCACACCAAGCTGGGTCAGCAACTGGCTGCGGCGCGGACTTTGCGAGGCCAGATAAATAAACGCGGGGCTGGGCACGGTGCTACTCGCGGTGGTAAGGGTGGTTGGCATTGATGGACCAGGCGCGGTACAGCTGCTCGATCAGCAACACCCGGGCAAAGGCGTGGGGCAGTGTCATATCGGACAAGCGGATGCGTTCCTGCGCGGCCTGGCGAAATGCCGGGTCCAGACCGTCCGGTCCGCCGATCACCAGCGCCACATCGGTGCCACCGAGCTGCCAGTCACGCAAACGCCCGGCCAGTGCCATGGTGCTTAAAGAGGTGCCGCGTTCATCAAGGGCGACGATGCGCGTGCCCTTGGGAATGGCCGCCTCAATGCGCGTGCGCTCCGCTGCCACCAAGGTTTCCAGTGTTTTGGAGCCACGCGCCTCGGTCTTGACGGCTTTCAGTTCGACCTTGATTTCATGCGGAAAGCGCTTGGCGTAGTCGTCCCAGGCGGTCTGGGCCCAGTCCGGCACGCGCTGGCCGACCGCCACAATCAGCAGGCGCACACCGGGCCTCAGGCGCTGCGGGCGCTGCTTTTCTTGGCTGCGGCTTTCTTCGCCGGTGCCTTGGCAGGCGCAGCGGACTTGGCCACCGCCTTGCGCGCCGGCGCCTTCACCACGACGGTTTTAGCCGCCGGTTTGGCCGCACTCTTGACCGCCGGCTTGAGCACACTCTTGGCGGCGGTCTTTTTGGCAGCGACTGGCTTGCTGGCGGCACGCTTGGCGGCTGGCGCGGCAGGCGCTGCGGACTTGGCGGTTGCCGCGGTGGACTTGCCGGCCGACTTTGCCGCCGTCTTGCGTGCGGCCGCGGCCTGCACCGCTTCATTCTTCTTGATCTGGGCCTTGGACGGGAAGGCTTCTGCCACGCCCTTCTTGGCGGCGTTGGAGCGCTTCAGCGTCGTCGCCGGTTTTTCTTCCACCGCCGCTTTCTTCGGCGCTGCCTGCGCCGGCTTGGCTGCACCCAGTTTCAGGCGCACCGGCTTTTCGCCCCACAGCTCTTCCAGGTGGTAATACTGGCGGAAGCTTGGCTGCATGATGTGCACCACGACCTGGGCGCAATCCACAATAATCCACTCACCGTTGCCCTCGCCTTCCATGCGCGGCTTCGGAAAACCGGCGTCACGCACCGCGTCGCGCACACTGGCGGCCAGTGCCTTGGTCTGGCGGTTCGAGGTGCCGGACGCAATAATGACGCGCTCAAACAGTGCCGACAGATGCTCGGTGTCGAACACCACAATGTCTTGCGCTTTGACGTCCTCCAGCCCATCGACGATGGCACGTTGTAGTTTTTGGGTGTCTTTTTTGGCAACGGTAGGTGTGGTCATCAGGCTTTTTGGTAGAGGTGGTGTTGGTCAATATAGCGTGCAACCGGTTCAAAAACCAGAGGCGTAACGCTGTGACCCAGCGCAGCCTTGTGGCGAATTTCCGTGGCACTCACTGCGCTGACAGGCATCTGCAGGATCCGGCAGTCCGGCAGGATCTGTAACAAATCTCCGTATTGCCCGCTGGCCCCCGCAGGAACAGCGCGTATAGCTACACAAATTATAGCTGCGCGGCGAATCTCCGCGATTCGGTGCCAGTTGTGCATGGCCTGGGCCTGGTCTTCGCCAATCACCAGGTAGAACTGTGCCTGCGGATAGATCTGCTCCAGCGCCAGCAATGTGTCGATGGTGTAGGTGGGGCCGTCGCGCTGCAATTCGCGCGGATCGACCCGCACTTTGTCGATGCCGGCAAAGGCCAGCTGGCACATGGCCAGGCGGTGTTCGGCGGCGCTCAGCGTGCGTTGCTTGTGCCAAGCGGTGCCGGTCGGCACCACATGTAGCAGGTCCAGGCCCAGCTGCTCGATCGCCGCCTGGGCCAGCGCCACGTGGATGCGGTGCGGCGGATCAAAGGCCCCGCCGAACACTCCGACGTGGCGTGGCTGGGCTGCACTCACACCCAGTCCCGGCGCGGCAGAAAGCGCTGGTACAGGGCGGCTTCGGCCGAATCCGGTTCCGGCTCGGCCTGGTAGGACCAGCTCGCCAGCGGTGGCATAGACAACAGAATCGACTCGGTGCGGCCGCCCGATTGCAGGCCAAAATGGGTGCCCCGGTCCCAGACCAGGTTGAATTCGACATAGCGCCCGCGCCGGTACAACTGAAACGCGCGTTCCCGCTCACCATAAGGCGTGGCCATGCGGCGCTGCACGATCGGCAGATAGGCCTGCAAGAAAGCATCGCCCACGGCCTGCAGCATGGCAAAACTTCCGACCTGGCCGAGTTCGCAAAAGTCGTCAAAAAAAAGGCCGCCGACGCCGCGCGCTTCATTGCGATGCTTGAGAAAGAAATAGTCGTCGCACCAGTTTTTGAAACGCGGATATTTGTCAGCGCCAAACGGCGCCACCGCGTCCCGGCAGACCTGGTGAAAATGCACCGCATCGTCTTCGAAACCGTAGTACGGCGTCAGGTCCATGCCACCGCCAAACCAGCACACCGGCAGTCCGTCGGCCCCGGTGGCGGCAATCATGCGCACATTCATGTGCACCGTTGGCACATACGGATTGCGCGGATGGAACACCAGCGACACGCCCATCGCCTCAAACGCTGCGCCGGCCAACTCCGGCCGGTGCTGGGTGGCGCTGGGGGGCAGCCGCGGGCCGCGCACTTGCGAAAAACCACACCCGGCGCGTTCAAACACCGGGCCGCCTTCCAGAATCTGCGTCACGCCCTGGCCTTGCAGTGCGTCACCCGGGGCTTTTTCCCAGGGGTCCCGCAGAAACGGCGTGCCGTCGATGGCGGCAATGGCGTCGGTAATGCGGTTTTGCAGGGCGCGCAAATAGCCGGCCACCTGGGCCGGTTGCAGCGTGGCTTCGCTCATGCCTTGACCGCGCGGAAACCAATGTCGCTGCGGTATTGCATACCGTCGAACTGAATGCCCTGCACCACCTGGTAAGCGCGTTGCTGGGCCTGGCGCACATTGTCAGCCAGCGCCGTAACGCACAGCACCCGGCCTCCGGACGTGCTGAGCACGCCATCGTTGAGCACCGTACCGGCGTGGAACACGACGCAGTCTTCGCTGGACGGTCCAATGCCGGTAATGACATCGCCCTTGCGCGGGTTGGCCGGATAACCAGGGGCGGCAATCACCACGCCCAGCGCGGTGCGGCGATCCCATTGCAGTTCAATCTGGTCGAGCTTGCCGTGCGGGCCCGGCTCGGTAGCGGCCAGCAGCACATCCACCAGATCGGTCTTCAGGCGCATGATGATGGGCTGGGTTTCCGGGTCGCCCATGCGGCAATTGAACTCCAGCGTCTTGATCTGGCCGTCGGGCGCAATCATCAGACCGGCGTACAAGAAGCCGGTGTACGGAATGCCGTCTTTTTCCATGCCCTTGATGGTTGGCAGAATCACTTCGCGCATGGCGCGGGCATGCACGTCCGGCGTGACCACCGGCGCGGGCGAATAGGCGCCCATACCGCCGGTATTTGGTCCCTGGTCGGCGTCCTGCAGGCGCTTGTGGTCCTGGCTGGTGGCCAGTGGCAGCACATTTTTGCCGTCGCACAGCACGATGAAGCTGGCTTCCTCGCCTTCCAGAAACTCTTCAATCACCACGCGCGCGCCGCCCTGGTTGTGGCTTACGCCCAGAGTGTTGTCGACCAGCATGAAATCGATCGCCGCGTGCGCTTCTTCTGCCGTCATGGCCACCACCACCCCCTTGCCGGCGGCCAGGCCGTCGGCCTTGACCACGGTCGGTGCGCCCATGCGCTCGACATAGACGTGGGCCGCTACCGGGTCCGAGAAGGTGGCGTATTCAGCCGTCGGAATGCCATGGCGGCGCATAAAGGCCTTGGAAAAGGCCTTCGAGCTTTCCAGCTGCGCCGCCGCCTTGGTCGGGCCGAACACGCGCAGGCCGTGGGCGCGGAACTCGTCCACCACACCGGCTGCCAGCGGCGCTTCCGGGCCGACCAGCGTCAGGACAATCTTGTTCTGCTGGGCCCAGGCGCGCAATTCCTGTACGTCGGTGATCGGCAGATTGCGCAGCCGCGCATCACTTGCCGTACCGCCATTGCCCGGCGCCACATACACCATTTGAACCTTGGCCGACTGCGCCAACTTCCAGGCCAGCGCATGTTCACGCCCGCCACCACCAATCACCAGAATATTCATACAGACTTTCAAAGAGCAGCGTTGTGATAGACCTCCTGGACATCGTCCAGGTCTTCCAGAATATCCAGCAGCTTCTGCATGCGCTCGGCTTCGTCACCGCTGAGTTCAATCGTGTTTTCCGGGCGCATGGTGACGCCAGCCACTTCAGCCACCAGCCCGGCGCCTTCCAGCGCTGCCTTGACGGCTTCAAAATCGGCATAGGCAGTCAGCACTTCAATGGCACCGTCGTCGTCGGTAATGACATCTTCGGCACCGGCTTCGAGTGCCACGTCCATCACCTTGTCTTCACTGGTGCCAGGGGCAAAAATCAGCTGGCCACAGTGCTTGAACTGGAATGCCACCGAACCCTCGGTGCCCATGTTGCCGCCGTTCTTGCTGAACGCATGGCGCACCTCGGCCACCGTGCGCACGCGGTTGTCCGTCATGGTGTCCAGAATGATGGCGACGCCGCCGATGCCGTAGCCCTCGTAGCGGATTTCCTCATAGCTGACGCCTTCGGCGTTGCCGGTGGCCTTGTCAATGTTGTACTTGACGCGATCGGCCGGCATGTTCGCCGCCTTGGCCTTTTCCACCGCCAGACGCAAGCGCGGGTTGGCGCTCAGGTCGCCGCCACCGGCACGTGCAGCCACCGTGATTTCGCGAATGATGCGGGTCCAGATCTTGCCGCGCTTCTCATCCTGGCGCCCCTTGCGGTGCTGAATATTGGCCCATTTGCTATGTCCTGCCACGGGAAATCCTTTAATAATTCGTTACGCTATTGCCCAGATTGTACTTTTGAGGATATTCCCGGCAGGCAACGCACTTTCTGCGCTACCGTCTGGGATTTTTCAGCCCACGGAGTGAACCACAATGATTGACATCAACGCCGCTGCGCGTGCCAACGTCCACCTGATCGACCATCCGCTGGTGCAGCACAAGCTGACGCTGATGCGCAAAAAGGAGTCCAGCACGAACAGCTTTCGCCACCTGCTCAACGAATTAAGCAGCCTGATGGCCTATGAAGTCTGCCGCGACATGGCGCTGCAGGACATTGAGATTGAAACCCCGCTGGAGCGCATGACAGCCAAGGTGATTGACGGCAAGAAACTGGTCTTTGTCAGCATCTTGCGCGCCGGCAACGGCATTCTGGACGGCGTGCTGTCGGTGGTGCCAGGCGCACGCGTGGGCCACATCGGCCTGTACCGCGATCCGGCCACGCTGCAGGCAGTGGAGTATTACTTCAAGATGCCGAAGAACATGGAAGAGCGCGACATCGTGGTGGTTGACCCGATGCTGGCCACCGGCAACTCGGCTGCCGCCGCCGTAAGCCGGCTCAAGGCCTGCCAACCCAAATCGATCAAATTCCTGTGTCTGCTGACCTGCCCGGAAGGCATCAATGCGATGTACCAGGCACATCCCGATGTGCCGGTCTATACGGCGGCCATTGACCGCGAACTGAATTCGCACGGCTACATCCTGCCCGGACTGGGCGACGCCGGCGACCGCATTTTCGGCACGCAGTAAGGCGAAGAGTAAGCGAAGGCGCAAATACTGCGCTCAGCGGCGTTTTATGACGTTCAACGGCGGCGTGCGGTGCGCACGCCGGGCAATTCGCTGACGATGCCCAGCACCTTGTTCAAGCGCCCGGTTTCGGCCACTTCTACCGTGAAGGTCATCCAGGCAACGCCCTTGATGGACTGCGTCTGCACGCCAATCACATTCATCTTTTCCTTGGTGAACACTTCCGAGATGTCGCGCAGCAGGCCCTGGCGGTCAGCCGCCTGCACGGTCACATCCACCGGATAGACATTTTGCTGCGCCCCGGCCTTGCCCCAGGCGACGTCGATGCAGCGGTCGCCGCTGCGCTGGATCATATTGCGCAGATTGGAGCAGTCGGTGCGGTGCACGCTGACGCCCTTGCCGCGCGTTACAAAACCGGTAATCAGGTCCGGCGGCGCCGGTTTGCAGCATTTGGCCAACTGGGTCATCAGAGAATCGACGCCGACCACCAACACCCCGCCCTTGCTGCTGCCGCCATGTGCGCTCGGCTTTTTCAGTAGTGGCGCTTCGTCAACCGGCGCCGGCGGCTCCGGTGGTCGCAGCACGATTTCGATGTTGCGCAGCGAAAACTCATCTTTGCCGACCACTTCAAACAGGTCGTCGGCGGCGTTGAATCCGAGCTGCGATGCCAGGTCTTCCAACTTGACGGCCGTCTTGCCTTCGCGCTGCAGCAAGCGCTCCACCGCCTCGCGGCCTTTGGCAATGGTTTCGCCCATGGCCTGGGCGTTGAACCAGGCGCGCACCTTGGAACGCGCACGCGGACTGGCCAGGAAACCGAGTTCCGGATTGAGCCAGTCCCGCGACGGACCACCCTCCTTGACGCTGATGATTTCCACGGTCTGGCCGTTTTGCAAGGGCGTTGTCAGCGCCACCATGGCACCGTCGATGCGCGCGCCGCGGCAGCGATGCCCCAGGTTGGTGTGCACGCTGTAGGCAAAATCGACCGCCGTGGCGCCACGCGGCAACTCCACCACTGCGGCGTCCGGCGTCAGCACGTAGATGCGGTCGTCCAGCATGGCGGCATCCACCGCGCCCTGCTGGCTGGCGCCCGACAAATCGCGTTCCCAAGCCAGCAGCTGGCGCAGCACGGCAATCTTGGCATCGTATTCACCACTGGCGGAAACCCCGGCATACCCCTTGGTACCGGCCTCTTTGTAAGCCCAGTGCGCGGCCACCCCGTGTTCGGCGTGGTCGTGCATGGCCTGGGTGCGCAGCTGCACCTCGATGGGCTGACCGGCGCCATCGCGCACCACGGTGTGCAGTGACTGGTAGCCATTGGCCTTGGGCTTGGCGATGTAGTCGTCAAACTCGCCTGCCACCGGCTGAAAATGGCTGTGTACCCAGGCCAGCGCGCCATAGCACTCGGGCACCGTGGCCACCACAATGCGCAGGGCACGGATGTCGTAGACCCGGTTGAAGTCCAGCTTCTTGCCGCGCATTTTCTTGACGATGCTGTAAATGTGTTTCGGCCGCCCCTGCACCGTGGCCGACACGCCCAGTTGCGCCAGATCGGACGCCACCTGCTGGCGCAACTGCTCCATCGAGGCCTCGCGCTCAGCGCGCTTTTCGTCGAGCAGGCGCGCAATCTGTTTGTAGGTATCGGGCTCCAGAAAGCGGAACGACAGGTCTTCCAGTTCCCACTTGATTTCCCAGATGCCCAGGCGGTTGGCCAGTGGTGCAAACACCTGCAGCGACTCACTGGCCAGGCCGATCGGCACCGGCAGCTTGCTGGCCGCAAAATGGCGCAAGGTCTGCAGGCGCGAGGCCAGGCGCAGCATCACCACGCGCAGGTCGCGCGAGAACGCCAGCAGCATTTTGCGCACGCTCTCGGTCTGCGCTGCGGCGGTCTGCGCCATCGGCGCTGCGGCGCCGGCCTGCTCAGCCGAATGCTGGGCCATGCGCGCCATGCGCTGCACGCGTACCAGTTTGGTGGTTTGCAGCGCCAGATCGGCAAAATTGACGCCAAATGCCTTGGCAATCACTTCGTGCGGTTTGTTCAGGTGCTCGGAGGCATAGACCAGATAGGCCGCCGCCTGCATCGCCTGGGAGCCGCCAATACCCTGCAAAATTTGCGCCACCGCATCTGCGTGTGCCAGGATGTTTTCCCCGGTGTCCAGGGTGGCGCTGCACAGCAGCGGCTCTGCAAACGCGCGCGCGCGCGCCAGCGCATCCACCTGTTCCGGCAGGGTTTCGGCGGTCACAGCGATGACGCTGGGCGCCATGCTGTGGCGTAAATCGGCAGCCTGACTTTTCATAGGTTTTACATGGACACAGAGCGATGCGCTCAACCCAGCAGGAAGGAGACCACCGCCTCCAGCTGCTCGGGGGCAATCAGGGTGGGCGCATGGCCAACGCCGGGAAATTCGACCAAACGGGCACGCGGACCGCGCGCGCACATCTGCTGTGCCGTCTCGGGCGACAGCAGGTCGGACTCGGCGCCGCGCAGCAACAGGGTCGGCGCCACAATCGCGTCATACATGCGCCAGAGCATGGCCTCGCCCTGCGCAGAAGCTTCCTGGGTCAGGCCGCTCAGCGAAGCGGCAATCGCCGGGTCGTAATGCAGGCGCACCTTGCCCGACTGCGCCGGGCGCAGCATGGGCCGCGTCAGTTCCAGCCATTGCGCCGGGGTGTGCGGGCCAAAGCTCTGCGAAATTTCCCACAGCGCCTCGGCAGCGTGCTCCAGCGACTCAAACTCCATCGCCTTGCCGACATAGCCGCCGATGCGCTGCAAGGACTCCCACTCGATCACCGGGCCAACATCGTTGAGCACCAGACGCCGCACGGACAGGCCGATGGACTCGGCCAACGAACACACCGCAATACCAATCAGCCCGCCCATGCTGGTGCCAACCCAGTCCAAGGTGGCTGGCCGCAGTTGCGCCAGCAAGGCCAGCAGGTCGCTCACATAAGTGGGCACCGCATAGGCCTGCGGGTCGGTCAGGCGGTCGCTCTCGCCGCGCCCGGCCACGTCGGGGCAGACCACCTGCAGGGGGTGCGGGCTGCGCGCCACCAGGGAGCGTGCCAGCGTATCGAAGTCGCGTCCCTGGCGCGTCAGGCCATGCACACAGACCACGGTATGCTCTGCCTTGGCATCACCCCACTGCCAATACGCCATGCGATGTCCGGTTCCGGTGTCGGGACAGTCTACGTAATTCAGCGTCGGTTCGGCCATGGTGCGACTCAGTGTTTGATAATGCCCCCATCGTAATGGAATCCCTTGTTCATTTTTTGAAAGAAGACTTATGTTGAAAGGTAAAACTGCCCTCGTGACCGGCTCCACCAGCGGCATCGGTCTGGGTATTGCCCACGCGCTGGCGGCCCAGGGCGCCAACATCGTGCTGAACGGTTTTGGCGACGTGGAAGGCCCGAAGGCCGAAATCGCGGCGCATGGCGTGCAAGTGCGCTACCACGGTGCCGACATGAGCAAGCCGGCCGAAATCGAAGACATGGTGGCGTTTGCCCAGCGCGAATTCGGCAGCCTCGACATTTTGGTCAACAACGCCGGCATCCAGCACGTGGCACGGATTGAAAACTTTCCGCTGGAACGCTGGGATTCCATCATCGCAATCAACCTGTCCAGCGCCTTCCATGCCACCCGTGCCGCGCTACCGGCCATGCAGGCGAAAAACTGGGGCCGCATCATCAATGTGGCGTCGGTGCACGGCCTGGTTGGCTCGGCGGAAAAATCGGCTTATGTGGCGGCCAAGCACGGCGTGGTTGGACTGACCAAGGTCACAGCCTTGGAAAACGCCACCAGCGGCATTACCTGCAACGCCATCTGCCCGGGCTGGGTGTTAACCCCGCTGGTGCAAAAACAGGTCGACGCCAAGGCGGCGGCGCTGAACCTCAGCAACGAGGAAGCGAAAAAGCTGCTGCTGGGCGAAAAAGAGCCGTCCATGCAATTCACCACCCCGCAGGAGCTCGGTGACCTGGCGGTGTTCTTCTGCTCTCCCGCCGGCAACAATGTGCGTGGCGTGGCCTGGAATATGGACGGCGGCTGGGTCGCCCAGTAAGGCGTCGCCTCAGCTCGACTGTTTGAACGCCATCACGGCCTGGTTGCGCAAGGTGCGCAGCAAGGCCAGTTCTTTTTCATCCAGTTCGAGCGCACCGCGGTGCATCTTGTCGGCATAAATCAGGCCAAAGGGCGAGCCTTTGATCTGCAGTGGCAGCAACAAAAACGTCGGCGCGTTCAGCGTGCGCCGGTACCACTCCGGCAAGCGCTGCAAAATGCGCACCTCACCGGCGTC
>CAIUDG010000043.1 GCA_903897925.1 uncultured beta proteobacterium
CCGTATGCGCCTGGTGGTGCGGCACGATTTGCCGGTATTTGTGGCGCCGGCAGCGCGCGCGCTGCACCAAGTGCACATGGAGATTGACTGTTCCCCTGGGGGCGCGGGCCTGCGCGTGCACAACTCGGGAAACAGCCACCTCAAAGTGCTGCGCATGACTTTGCAGGACCCCGTTACTGGCTCCACCCAAGGTGACTGGAAGACGTTTGAATACTTATTGCCGGGCGCTGAAAAGCGCTGGCTGCTGTCCACCGTAGCGCCGGATGCCAAGGCTATGGGGTACACCGCAAGGGCCTATGCCGAGCAAGAGACTTTTTCGGCGGAGGTTCAGAATCAATGCCGGTAGTGCGCACTTTGCCTTCGCCCTAGGGCTGTCCGCATTGTCGGCACTGGTGTGGGCCCAGCCTGTGGAAGGGGTGGACCCAGTGCAACCCGTCATTCTGGGCGTGGTATTGAATGGCGCCCCCGTCAGCGCCGGGGAAACGTTTTTGGATGACGGCAACGCGCACCTGCTGGCCAGCGCCTCTTTTTTGCAGCGCTGGAATCTGCGCTTCGGCAGTGGGTCACCCCGCTCGGTCGACGGTGTTGCCTACTTTGACCTGCAGGGCATTGCGGGGCTGCAAACGGTACTCGATACGGCGCGAGCCGAAGTGGTTCTGGTGGCAGACAGCAGGGCATTCCGGCCCAGCACGGTCAACGCCAATACCATGCTGCCGACTGCGGTGCAGCCGTATGTGCCGGGCGGCTTTGTCAACTACGACCTGGCACTCACGCAAACCCCGCTAGCCGCCACACACGACGCACTGCTGGGCCTGGGACTTTTTGCCGGGACAGCATTGTTGACCAACAATTTTGCCCTGCGCGACGCCAACAGCGTGCGGCTGGTGACCAGCCTTCAAACGGATATGCCCCAGACCATGAAGACCCTGCGCCTCGGCGACTCGGTCAATACCACCGGTGCCTGGGGCCTGGGTATGCTGTTCGCCGGTGTGCAATACGGTACCAACTTTGCCATACGGCCTGACTTTATCGCGCAGTCCACGCCCGGCGTGGCGGGAGACGCCTTGCTGCCGTCTACGGTGGATGTGTATGTGAACAATGTGTTGCGCGCGCGCCAGGACGTGCAGGCCGGGCCGTTTTCTATTCAAAACCTGCCGCTGGTCAATGGGCAGGGTGACATGCAGGTGGTGGTGCGCGACGTGCTGGGGCGCGAGCAGGTGATCACCCAACCCTTCATGGCCAGCCCGAGTGTGCTGCGCGAGGGACTGGTGCAAGAGTCCTATGAACTCGGCGCGCTGCGTCGCAACTACGGTTTGCACAGCGACGATTACGGCGAGACCTTCGCCAGCCTGACATGGCGCAAGGGCTTGACCAGCCAATGGAGCAGCGAGTTGCACGCGGAAGTGCAGCGCCAAACCAGTGCCGTAGGCATTACAAATACCATGTTGCTTCCGCAGTGGAGCAGCATGCTAGAGACCGCCGTGGCCGCCAGTGGCGGTGAGCACGATGGCGGCCTGTTCAGCGCGCTGTACAGCTACACCGGCAGCAAAGTTGCGGTCAACGCACGCGCGACCATCACCTCCGCGGGTTTTCGGCAGTTGGGCACAGACCTCAACAACCTGCCGGCCCGGCTTGCCACCTTGCAAGCCACCGTGCCGCTGGGTGCGGGCACCCTGATAGCCAATGGTTTGGTTCGCCAAAACCAGGACGGTGCGCAGGTGCGTGTGCTGACCCTGAGCTATGCGCAGCGCCTGAATGACAGGGTTTTTGCAACACTTTCCGTGCTCAATACCGATGCGCAACCCGGCGTCACGGTCTTAGTAGGCATCACGGCGCTGTTGGACCAGCGCCATTATTCCAACGCCAGCGTCAACCACACTGCGCATACCGATACGGTCTATGCCGACTACGTCCAAGCTGCCGACGCCGGCGAAGGCGTTGGCTACCGTCTGGCCACCTCGCAAGGAGACGGCGACGCCACGCAAAACGCCGCCTTCACCAGCAACCTGGCGTCAGGAAGTTGGGGCGCCGAGGCCGCACAGCAAAACGGAGCCATCAGCACGCGGCTGTGGGCCACAGGGGGTGCAGCAAGCCTGGGCAATGGCTTCTATTTGTCGCGCGGCATTGCCGAAAGCTTTGCCATTGTGCAGGTCGGTCAAGCGGCGAATGTGCCGGTGTATCTGGAGAGCCAGCTGGTGGCCCACACCCGCACAGACGGCAGCGCACTGGTAAACAACCTGCGCGCCTACCAGGACAACCGCATCAGCGTGGACCCGCTGGCGGTGCCGCTCGACAGCAGCATCGGCGCCATGAGCCAGACCGTACAGCCGCGCTTTCTGGGCGGCGTACCAATCGACTTTGCAGTGCACCGTGTGGTGGGCATGACGCTGACCGTGCAGCAGTCCGATGGCACACCACTGCCGCCCTGGACCAGGGTGCAGGTGCTGGGGTTGCCGCAGAGCTTTGTGGTGGGCCGGCGCGGTGAAGTGTTTGTGGAGTTTCCGGCGGCTGGCATCTACCGCCTGAATGCAACACCGGCAGCTCGCGAGGTCTGCAGCTTTGGTGTGCAGGTGCGCGGCGATGGGTCCTCGCCCGACATTGCACGGTGTCAGTAGCGAATCGTGATCGTCTGTATGGTGATCTCGCTGGCATCGGGCAAGGTCTTGGAGCTTTGGCTGCGTGTCACCGAGAACGCTGAGCCGGGCGGACAGTTCACGGTTGCCGTTTGCCTTTCAACCAAGGTTGCACAGGAGGGTAGGACTTGCATCGAGACAGCCAGTGTTCCGTGCGCCGAAG
>CAIUDG010000044.1 GCA_903897925.1 uncultured beta proteobacterium
ATGCGCCGTGCCGTCGGCCCGGTCGGAAATCGTGCGCACGGCGACAAAAGGCACCCCGTAATCGGCACAGGTCTGGGCCACAGCAGCGCCTTCCATTTCTACCGCCAGCGGCTGCAGACCGTGTGCCGCCATGCCTTGCAGCAAGGCCGCGACTTCATCCGCATGGTTGACAAAGCGGTCACCACTGGCGATCAGGCCCAGGTGCACCTGCACCGGCCGCTGCTGGTACTGGCGCTGCGCCATGGCCTGCGCGCAGGCTTGCTGCATGGCCTGCAGCAACAACGCATCGGCCGCAAACACCGTGGTATGGGTCAATGGCACCTGGTAGCGCGGAAACAGCGGAGAGGCGTCCATGTCATGCTGCACATACGCGCTGCCCAGCACCAAATCCCCCACCCGCACGCCAGGACCGACACCGCCGGCCACGCCAGTAAACACAATGGCACGCACGGCAAAACGCTCGATCAATGCCGCCGCAGTGGTAGCCGCCGCCACCTTGCCAATGCGCGACAAAGCCAACACCACCGACTCGCCCTGCAAGCGACCACAGAAAAATTCACGCCCGGCGTGCACGACCCGCTCGACACCTTCGAGCTGCGCCAGCAAACCGTCCTGCTCCTGCGACAGCGCGCTCAGGATGGCGATCGCGGTTGTGTCTGCCGCCATTTACTTATCGCGCAATTCGCGGCGCAAAATCTTGCCCACCGGCGTCTTTGGCAGCTCCTGGCGAAACTCGATTTGCTTGGGTTGTTTGTAACCGGTGAGGTTTTCGCGGCAGTAGTCGCGCACCTCGGCCTCGGTCAGATTCGGATCTTTCTTCACAATCACCAGGCGCACCGCCTCGCCCGACCTGGCATCGGCAATTCCGACGCAGGCACACTCCATGACACCCGGCATCTGCGCCACCACTTCTTCAAGCTCGTTCGGATAGACATTGAAGCCGCTGACCAGAATCATGTCCTTCTTGCGGTCAACAATGCGCACAAATCCACGCGCGTCGATGGTGCCAACGTCACCGGTCTTGAAATAGCCGTCTGGCGTCATGACACGCGCCGTTTCGTCTGGACGCTGCCAGTAGCCTGCCATCACCTGCGGGCCCTTGATGGCAATTTCGCCGGGCTGGCCGGCGGCCGCCAGATTGCCATCGTCGTCGAGCAGCTTGACATCGGTGTTGGGCAGCGGCAACCCGATGCTGCCGGTGTATTCAGTGGAGGTCACCGGGTTGCAGGTGACCGAGGGCGAGGTTTCGCTCAGGCCATACCCCTCACAGATCGGGCAGCCGGTTTCCTCAAACCATTTTTTTGCCACCGCACTCTGTACCGCTGTGCCGCCGCCGACACAAATTTTCAGCTGGCTCCAGTTCACCGTATGGAAATCGGCATGGTTCACCAGCGCATTGAACAGCGTGTTGACCGCCGGAAATATATGCACGGTGTGGCGTGACAACTCTTTCAGGGTGGCCGGAATATCGCGCGGATTGGGAATCAGCACCTGCTTGCCACCGGTGCGCAGGGCCAGCATCATGCCAATGGTAAAAGCGAAGATGTGGTACAGCGGCAAGGCGCACACGCCCACTGGCTGCACGTCGGCAGCCAGCTTGTTCATGGCCGGTGCGTTCCAGGCTTCCGACTGCAGCACATTGGCAATCACATTGCGGTGCAACAGCACTGCGCCCTTGGCCAGACCGGTAGTGCCACCGGTGTACTGCAGCACGGCAACCTCATCCGGCCGGATATCCGGCTTTTTCAGGCTCAGCTGCATGCCGCTGGCAATGGCGGTATTGAAACGCACTGCGGTCGGCAAATAAAACGCCGGCACCATCTTCTTCACCTGGCGCACCACATAGTTCACCAACATGCCCTTGAACCAGCCCAGCTGGTCGCCCATGGCACACAAGACCACGTGCTTGACGGACGTTGCCGCAATGCACTTCTCCAGTGCCGTGGCGAAGTTTTCCACAATGATGATGGCGCGCGCGCCGCTGTCCTTGAGCTGGTGTTCGAGCTCGCGTGCGGTGTACAACGGATTGACATTCACCACCACATAGCCGGCACGCAAAATACCGGCAACCACCAGCGGGTATTGCGACACATTGGGCAGCATCACTGCCACCCGGTCACCCCGCGTCAGCCCCAGACTTTGCAAATAGGCAGCAAAGGCCTGGCTCAGACGATCGGTCTGGGCAAACGTGATGTCGGTGCCCATAAAGCTATAGGCCACCCGCTCGGCGTACTTGCTGAAACTTTCTTCCATCAAGGCCACCAGCGAGGGATAGGCATTGACATCAATCTCCGACGGCACCCCCTGCGGGTAACTGGCCAGCCATGTCCGTTCCATCATTCTGTTTGACTCCGGCATTCGCGCAACGCTATTTCAACCGACTGCAAGGCATGGTCCGTTTACTCAATCGCCTTGGTCATTTCTTCCACCACTTTCTTGGCGTCGCCAAACACCATCATGGTCTTGTCCATATAGAACAACTCGTTGTCCAGACCGGCATAGCCGGCCGCCATGGAGCGCTTGTTGACGATTACCGTCTTGGCCTTGTAGGCCTCCAGAATCGGCATGCCGTAGATCGGGCTGCCCTTGGTATGGGCGGCCGGGTTCACCACATCGTTGGCGCCCAGGATGATGGCTACATCAACCTGGCCGAATTCGCCATTGATGTCTTCCATCTCAAACACCTGGTCGTACGGCACTTCGGCCTCGGCCAGCAGCACGTTCATATGGCCCGGCATGCGCCCGGCCACCGGGTGGATCGCGTACTTGACGCTGACACCCTTTTCAGTGAGCTTGGCGGCCAGTTCCTTGACCGAGTGCTGTGCCCGTGCCACGGCTAGACCGTAGCCGGGAACAATCACCACGGTTTCGGCATTGCCCAGCACAAATGCCGCATCGTCGGCCGAACCACTCTTCACCGGACGCTGCTCTGCCTTGCCAGCAGCCGGACCACCGGCCTCGCCGCCAAAGCCACCCAGAATCACGTTGAAGAACGAGCGGTTCATGGCCTTGCACATGATGTAGCTCAGAATCGCACCGCTGGAGCCAACCAGCGAGCCGGCCACGATCAGCATGCCGTTGTTCAGGCTGAAACCAATGCCTGCCGCGGCCCAGCCGGAATAGCTGTTCAGCATCGACACCACCACCGGCATGTCGGCACCGCCGATCGGAATGATGATCAGCACGCCCATCACAAAGGACAGCGCCAGCATGGCAAAGAACGCCGTCCATTCACCCGTGGCCATGAAGGCGAAGCCCAGACCCAGGGTCAGCAGGCCCAGCACCAGGTTGAGCTTGTGCTGCCCGGCGAACTGCACCGGCGCGCCCTGGAACAAACGGAACTTGTAGGTGCCCGAGAGCTTGCCAAAGGCAATCACCGAGCCGCTGAAGGTGATGGCACCAATGGCCGCGCCCAGGAACAGCTCAAGCCGGTTGCCGGTAGGAATCGGATCGCCCTTGACCAGCCCGTGCAGCAGCGCCGCCGGCTCCAGCACCGCAGCCACCGCGATGAACACCGCGGCCAGACCGATCATGCTGTGGAAGAACGCCACCAGCTCTGGCATCTTGGTCATCTCGACGGTCTTGGCGCGGTAAGCGCCATAACCGCCACCGGCGACCAGACCGACCAGCACCCAGGCCAGGCCGGAGACGCTGCCGTGCGAGGTTTCATAAATCAGCGCGGCGGTGGTGAAGGCGGCAATCGCCATACCGACCATGCCGAACAGGTTGCCGCGGATCGAGGTGGTCGGGTGCGACAGGCCTTTCAGTGCCTGGATAAAGCAGACCGAAGCAATCAGGTACAGCAGGGTAACAACATTCATGGACATTATTGGGCCCCCGCGTTCGTCATTGGCATGTACGCACAGCCCCCCATGGGGACCTTTGCTTGTTTGAAGCGGTTCTGAACTGCGCTCATTTCGCCGCTCCCTCAGCAGCAGGCGCTGCCTTTTTCTCTTTTTTGCGGAACATTTCCAACATGCGTCGGGTCACTAAAAAGCCACCAAAAATATTCACCGCCGCCAGCGCCACCGCCAGCACGCCCATGGCTTTGCCCAGCGGGGTTTCGGTTTGTGCGGCGGCCAGCATGGCGCCCACCACCACGATGGCGGAGATGGCGTTGGTCACCGCCATCAGCGGTGTGTGCAGGGCGGGTGTGACGGTCCAGACCACGTGGTAGCCCACGTAGATGGCCAGTACGAAGATCATCAGATTGGTGATCGTGGGGGATACGATGTCCATGCTCTTGTCCTTGGGTTTTCGTTATTTTTTATTTGCGCTTGACTTCGCCGCCCTGCGTCATCAGACAGGCCGCCACAATGTCGTCTTCCAGATCGACGTGCAGGGCCGCTTCCTTGTTGATGATCAGCTTGAGGAAGTCCAGCACATTGCGTGCGTACAGCGACGACGCATCGGCCGCCACCAGCGCCGCCAGATTGGTCTCGCCGACGATGGTCACGCCATGCTTGACCACCGTCTTGTCGGCTTCGGACAGCGGGCAATTGCCGCCCACGCCATTCGGACCCTTGCCGGCGGCGATATCGACGATCACCGAGCCCGGCTTCATCGACTTGACCATGTCTTCGGAAATCAGCGTCGGCGCGGCGCGTCCGGGTATCAGCGCGGTGCTGATGACCACGTCGGCCAACGCCACGCGCTTGGCCACTTCGGCCTTCTGGCGATCAAGCCAGCTTTGCGGCATCGGCTTGGCGTAACCACCCACGCCTACAGCGGCTTCTTTTTCTTCCGGTGTGTCGTAAGACACATCAATGAATTTTCCGCCCAGGGATTCGACCTGCTCTTTCACGCTCGGACGCACGTCCGAAGCTTCAATCACAGCGCCCAGGCGCTTGGCCGTGGCAATCGCCTGCAGACCCGCCACGCCAACGCCCAGAATGACCACCCGTGCGGCCTTCACGGTGCCGGCGGCGGTCATCAACATGGGGAAAAAGCGCTGGTATTTGTCGGCCGCGATCATGACCGCCTTGTAGCCGGCAATGTTGGCCTGGCTGGACAACACGTCCATGCTTTGCGCACGGGTAGTGCGCGGTGCGGCTTCCAGGGCAAAGGAGGTCAGTCCGGCGCTGGCCAGACGCTGCAGGCCGGGCACATCGAACGGATTGAGCATGCCCACCAGCGTACTGCCGGAGCGCATCAACGCGGCCTCGGCATCGCTCGGGCTGCGCACCTTGAGCACCAGTTCGCAGCCAAAGGCACCCGCCGCGTCGGTAATTTCCGCGCCAACGGCTTCGTAGGCCGCGTCGGTCACGCTGGCGGCTACACCAGCGCCACTTTGAACCTTGACGGTATGTCCCTGGGCCTTGAGTTTTTTTGCCGTTTCCGGCGTTATTGCAACGCGAGACTCGCCTGCCACTGTTTCGGCAGGTACGCCAATCTGCATGGGGCACTCCTTATGGTTTTAAAAATGTCGACTCGAAGCTTACATGAGTTTTACTACGACAAAGCATAGTTGAAACCCCTGTTTACAATGCCTGGCGTACCCAAAACAACGCATTTTCTCTATGAACCCCCGATGGAAACCCGGCGTGACAGTGGCTGCCGTGGTGGAAAACCAGGGCAAATTCCTGCTCGTGGAAGAAGAAACCCCGAGTGGACTGCGCCTGAACAACCCCGCCGGGCACCTGGACGCCGGTGAGTCCCTGATCGAAGCCTGCATCCGCGAAACACGGGAAGAATCGGCCTACCAGTTCACGCCCCAGGCGCTGGTCGGCAGCTACCTCTGGCGCGCCAGCGACGGCAGCGGCGACCCCAGTGGCTATCTGCGTTTTGCCTTTTGTGGCGTCCTGGGCGCCCACGATCCCACCCAAGCACTCGACCACGGCATTGTGCGCACGCTCTGGCTCAGCCTGGACGAGGTCCGCGCCAGCGCTGCGCGCCACCGCAATCCGCTGGTATTGCAATGCATTGAAGACTATTTGCGTGGTTGCCGCTATCCGCTCGAATTGCTCAACACCCACCCGGCCATCTATCCGCCTGGCGCTGGTACCGCCGCGCCATCACAACGATAAAATCGGCCGATGACCAAACAACGTGTCGTCGTAGGCTTGAGCGGTGGTGTCGATTCCGCAGTCAGTGCCTATCTCCTGAAACAGCAGGGCCATGAAGTGGTCGGCATCTTCATGAAAAACTGGGAAGACGACGACGACAGCGAATACTGCTCGTCGAATATCGACTTCGTCGATGCCGCCGCCGTGGCCGACGTCATCGGTATTGAAATCGAACACGTTAATTTTGCCGCCGACTACAAAGACCGGGTATTCGCCGAGTTCCTGCGCGAATACCAGGCCGGACGCACGCCGAATCCGGATATTCTGTGCAACGCCGAAATCAAGTTCAAGGCCTTTCTCGACCATGCCATGCGCCTGGGTGCAGAAAAAATCGCCACCGGCCACTACGCGCGGGTCCGCTACCACGCGCCGTCCCAGGCTTACCAGTTACTCAAAGGCCTGGACCCGGGCAAAGACCAAAGCTATTTTTTGCACCGCCTGAACCAGGCGCAGTTGTCGAAAACGCTGTTCCCGGTGGGTGAACTGCACAAGAGCGAAGTGCGCCGCATTGCCGACGAAGTGCAGCTGCCCAACGCCAGAAAAAAAGACTCCACCGGCATCTGCTTCATCGGCGAGCGCCCGTTTCGCGAATTCCTGAACCGCTACATTGCGCAAGAGCCCGGCCCCATCAAGGACCCCAAGGGCCGCGTCATCGGCACGCATGTGGGACTCTCGTTCTACACGCTGGGACAACGCCAGGGCCTGGGCATTGGCGGCCTCAAGGTCAAAGGCGCGCAACGTGGCTCGGGCGACCACGCCCCCTGGTTTGTGGCACGCAAAGACATGGAACACAACACCTTGTGGGTCGTGCAAGGCCACGAGCACCCCTGGCTGCTGTCCTCCGCGCTGCATGCCCAGAACGCCAGCTGGGTCGCTGGTGCGGCACCGCAGGCCGGCGCACTGGCAGCCAAGACACGCTATCGCCAAAGTGACGCCGAATGCGCCTTAACCCCGTTGCCGGACAATGCCTTTACGCTGGATTTCCCCCAAGCGCAGTGGGCCGTTACACCAGGCCAGTCTGCAGTGCTCTATGACGGTGAAATCTGCCTGGGCGGCGGCATCATTGCACAGGCCTGAGACGCTCGGCGCCAGCATCGACACAGCGAAAAATAGCCCCAAATTTTGCCTGCCGCGGGCCTAGTCAAAATCCGATCAAGAACCAAAGCGATTTTCTTTGCATCATCCACCGCTTCACCGCCTCTTCGTCGGCAGCGTGTTTGGAAGTAGCGAGCGCATGAATGCATAACAATTTTTAATATTGTGTATGCCATCATTGACTGCGTGATCAAACATCTCCCGACGGTAAAGCCCAAAGGTTTACCGACAATGACCATGCAATTCAAGTTCGCAAACTACACCTTCGATGCCCATGCTGGTCTCAGTTATGACGGGCAATCGGTACATCTGCCACCGAAGGAAAAAGGTCTGCTGCAATTGCTGCTGAGCGCCCGTGGTCAGGTTGTACGCAAAGACGACCTGGTGACCAAAGTCTGGGGCAATAGCGACGCCTCCGACGAAAGCATTTCACGCGCCGTCTATCGCTTGCGCGTGGCGATGCAATCCTCCGGCGGCCCCGAGGTGGTTGAAACCGTCTACAACGCGGGCTTTCGGGTCACGGCACCAATCCGAATTTCCAGCATGGAAGAGTCCTGTTCGCTGAATTCCTTCATCCAGTCCAACCGGCCCAACGCGGTGGCCGCGCTCATCAGTGCGCGCGAATTTGTGGCACGTCGCTCGGCCGACGATATCGAGGCAGCCGCCAATGCCGCACGCATGGCCATCAGTGTCGATCCCGGCTTCGCTGCGGCCTGGTCCACGCTGGCGGAAATTCGCGTATTCCAGGCCACCCGCTCGCTGCGCCCGCCGCGCGAAGCGGGCTGGCTGGCCAAAGAGGCGGCCCAGTCGGCGCTGGACCTGGATCCGGCCTCGGCATCGGCACTGTCAATTCGTGGCTGGGTCCGGGTGCTGATCGACCAGGACTACCAGCGCGGACTGGACGATGTTGACCGCGCCATGGCCCAGGACCCCGACTACTGGGTCGCCAGCCTGCTGCGCGGCTGGGTCCTGCAGGCAGCCGGGCGGCATGCAGAATCGGTCGACATGATGCGCCGCGCGCTGGAGCTGAATTCGGTCGGCCATTCGGTGAATGCGATCCTGGCGCTGTACCTGATGTACGCCGGCCAGCTCGACGAAGCCCTCGAAGTGGCACTGGAACTGGCCAAGCGCTTTCCCACCATCGACAGCGCGCAAGGCATCGCCAGCATTGTCTGCTCGGTCCATGGCCGCCACCAAGAGGCCGTCGACTTCGGCCAGCGCGCAGTCGAACTGGCACCGCACACACCCATCATGCAAACGCCGCTGGCGTCGGCGCTGGCAATGTCCGGACAGCACGCCGACGCACGCCGCATTCTGGCCGCCATCGAAGCGTCCAAACTGCCACAGCCCAGCGCCGCCATGGCGCCGGTTTATCTGGCACTGGGCGAACGCGAACGGGCCATGGAAAAACTGCTCGATGCGAGCGAGCGCGGCGTGCCGCAATTCGCCTGGACCCGCGATGACCCACGGCTGGCGTCGCTGCATGGAGAACCGGGCATGGAGCGGCTCTGGGCGCGCATCTGGCCGGCCGCATTGATCACCGCCTGAAAGCCGGCATACCAAGCTGCAGCCGGCGCATGTCTGCCGCCCGGCCTCCTAGGCCCAAAGCGATTGAAATTCGGCGTCCGCTGCCAGTGCCCGCAGACGCAGATCGTTGCGCATGGCATAAAACTGCGGCATGCCATGGGCCTTGGCCAGGCGCAGGTAGTGCAAAGTCTGGGTCCGGTCACCCAAGGCCCAGTGCACTATCGCCAAGGCCGTGTAGGGGGTCGGCCGCCCTGCCGCCATCATGAAGCCGAGCGCCTGCCGAACCTCATCGTGCCGCTGCAAACGGGCCAGCACATACGCCAGCTGTGCATGCATCAGCGGCGACTGCGCGCCCAGATCTGCGGCCCGCTGCGCATGGGTCAGCGCCGGCTCCAGTTCGCCCCGCCCAGACAACAGAATCGACACCACTTCCTGCACCCCATCCACATTCGGAAAACGCCGCAACACATCCTCGGTACAAGCCAGGGCCTGTTCGGTCTGCCCGGCGTACATCAGATATTGCGGCAGTGCCGCTGCTACAAAGAGACTTTGCGGATTGAAAGTACCCGCCAGGCGCGCCATTGCAATCGCCTCCTCATGCTGTTGCATGGCCTGCATGACCCAGGCCCGCAACAGATAAATGCCCCAGTACTCGGAGTCCTGCCGCAAGGCGATGTCGAGCTGCTCGCGCCCCCGCAGCAAATCCCCTTCGACCATGGCCCACACCCAACCGGAAATCGCCAACGCCGGCCCGCAATCCGGATTCAAATCGAGCGCCCGCTGCGCCGCCGCCAATGCCAGCTGCCCCGCCAGCCGGGGCGCCAGTGCACCGCGAATCGCCTGCAGCACATGGAATTCGGCAATGGCAATCCAGGCCGGCACATAGTCCGGGTCCAGCAGCGCCGCCGCATTGGCCGCGCGCAAGGCACTGCTGAGGTCCTGCGGCGACAGGCGCGCCGCAAATTCGCGACCACTGATGATCATCGGCAACACCCGATGCGGCTGGCGCGCAAGCATCAGTTCGGCCACGCTCGCGCCGGGTTCACGCATGCGCTCCTGAATCACCGCAGAGATGCGAAAGCCACCGTTGTAGACCGTGTTCACCACCGGCGGCCCACCGGCTGCCTGCATCGCCAACCGCAAGCGGTACACCGCGCGCGAAATGCTTTCATCCGAAGCAATGCCGCCACGCCAGACATCGCGCACCACGTCGTCTTTGCTGACAGTCTTGCCGTTGGCACGCAACAAAAAATGCAGCAAGGCACGCTCTTTGGGCGGCAGTGCGATTTCCTTCGCACCAAATTTCAAACCCGTCTCATGGTCAAATTTATACCCGGCAAAAATGTACGCCATAAGAATCGCTGCTCCTAAGGCCTGGGACTTCTTGATCGAATGTTGATCATTGGGCCAGCAACACGCGGTGCTTGCTTTCCATAACTGTGCGTCGGCAAACAATAAACCAATGGAATTCCGCTGCGCCCGCTTAGCATCGCGGTTTGCCAAGACACATAAGACATGATCAGTGGAATGCGCCATCGCAGCATCTGGGCTCTGCAGCCGCGTGCCCTGCTGGGGCTTGCCCTGGTGGTGGCCATCACCGCCATGGCCCTTTGGGCCAGCACTTTAGGTCCGGCGTTTAGCTCTGACAGTGCGCTGCACCAGGCCCTGGAGCAAGACCACGCCCTGCTCGCCGAAATACACGCCATGGACGACGTTCTCGCCCAGATATACGCCAGCTGCAGCGCCATTTCCCAGACCCAAGACAAGGCGCTGGTAAACAAGCACATCGGTCGTCTGCATTCACTGCAGGCGGTCTATGCCGCACAGCACGTAAAGTGGAGCAGCACCAAATTAAATGCATCGCTCGCCCACCTGCTGCAAGACAGCCACAGCGCCAGCATGCAGCTTTTTGAACACGTTTTTTCCGAATTGCTGCCGGCATTTCAAGCGCGCCAAACCGCCACCGAAATGCGCAGCATGGATGGCATCAAGGACGCCTACGCGCAGCAGCACAGCGCACTGCTCGAGGCCGAGCGCTGGCTCAACAATGACATCAAAGAACGCGAACGCGACATCCAGCTGGCCGTGCGCAGCGCTACCTGGGCACTGGTGCTGCTGGTACTTGCCGGCAGTGTGCTCAGCGCGCTGGTCGTGTGGCGCGTACTCAAACGCTACGGCACCTGGCGACGGCGCCCGCCGCATCGCGCGCTGGCCGACGCCAGCTATGCCAGCCAGGCCCTGAAACTCGCCAACGCAGGCAGCTGGCGCATCGATTTCCGGGAAAGCCCGCACCAGGTTTACCTGTCACCGCGTGCCGCGGAAATTACCGGCCGCACGCCACAGCCAGCGGAGCAGCCCTATCCCATGCACCCCTGGCGCGATGCAGTCATTGCCGCGGGTGATGAAGTCTCCGCCAAGGCCGCCCTGCAGGCGCTGGACCAGGCCATGCGGTCCAGCACCTCCACCGGCTACGACATCGTCTACGCCTACCTGCGACCCAACGACCAGCAGCAGGTGTGGCTGCGCGATGTCGCTGAAATCATCTGCGATCCACGCGGCCGACCACTCGATCTGTTTGGCATCACCATCGACGTCACACACGACAAGCAAGCCGAGGCCGAACTGCGCCACGCCACACTGGCGGCGGAAAGTGCAACACAAATGAAATCCGAATTTCTGGCCAATATGAGCCATGAAATCCGCACCCCGATGAACGCCATCATCGGCCTCTCCCACCTGGTGCTGAAAACCGAGCTGACGCTGCGCCAGCGCGACCACCTGAAGAAAATCCACAGCTCGGGTCAGCACCTGCTGGGCATCATCAACGACATTCTTGACTTCTCCAAAATCGAGGCCGGCAAGCTGGCCATCGAAGACAGCGAGTTCGAGCTTGGCAAGGTACTCGAAACCCTGGTCGCATTGATCGGTGAAAAAGCCCACGACAAGGGTCTGGAACTGATCATCAGCGTAGACCCGGAAATTCCACTGCGGCTGCGCGGCGACGCCCTGCGCCTGGGGCAAATCCTGGTCAACTTTGTCAGCAACGCGATCAAATTTACCGAGCATGGCGAAATCCGTATCGCCGTCTATCCCGAGCACATGAGCGAAGACACCGTGTTGCTGCGCTTTGACGTGCGCGACACCGGCATTGGGCTAAGCCCCGAACAGCGCGCCGGGCTGTTCCGCAGCTTCCAGCAAGCCGACCCGTCCACCACCCGAAAATACGGCGGCACCGGCCTGGGCCTGGCCATTTCACGGCATCTGGCCGAGCTGATGCACGGCTGTGTCGGCGTCGAGTCGGAGCCTGGTCAGGGCTCCAACTTCTGGTTCACAGCACGACTCGGGCGCAGCCAGGCCCAGGCCCGTGGCAGCGACAGCCACACCCAGCGCCAGAAGGCCGACTTGCGCGGGCGCCGGGCACTGGTGGTTGATGACAACGAACATGCGCGACTGGTGCTGGTGGACATGCTCAATGACCTGACCTTCCAGGTCGAAGCGGTGGACAACGGTCCGGCAGCGCTGAGTGCCCTGCAAGTTGCGAACAACGCCACCACGCCCTTTGAAATCGTATTTCTGGACTGGCAGATGCCGGAAATGGACGGCATGGAAGTGGCCCGCCGCATCGAAGCCATGAAACTTGCCAGGCCACCGCAGCGCATCATGATCACCGCCCATGGCCGGCAAGACCTGCTCAACACCGCGCAAGACGCCGGCATCGACGATGTGCTGATCAAGCCAGTGTCCTTCTCCGCCCTGCTGGATGCCGCCGTGCGCTGCATCCACCACACCACGCCGCCAGACGCCGGCACCGCAGCGCCAACTGCCGACCACCCAACCGACCAGGCACCGGAACGCCTGCGCAGCATTGCTGGCGCGCGCATTCTGCTGGTGGAAGACAACCTGATCAACCAGGAAGTCGCGTTGGAAATGCTCAACAACGCCGGCCTGGTGGTAGAAATCGCCGACAACGGCCAAATCGCGGTGGACCGGGCACTCGACCCCGGGCAGCACTGGGACCTGGTGCTCATGGACATGCAGATGCAGGTCATGGACGGCGTCCTCGCTACCCGGAAAATCCGCCAGTCACGCAGCCCGGAACAACTGCCCATTGTTGCCATGACGGCCAGCGCCATGCGCCAAGACCAGGCCGCGTGCCTGGCCGCCGGAATGCAAGACTTCATCAGCAAGCCGATTGTTCCAGCGCTGCTTTGGAACATCCTGCTGCGATGGATCCCGCCACGCCAATCGCCCGCACCGGAAACCCCTCTGGACGCAACAGCAGCACCCGCACCAGCACCCCCGCCGATACCGGCCTGGCGCAACGCCTTGCTCCAGGTCGAAGGGCTGGACACCGAACTCGGCCTGCAACGGGTGCTCGGACGCCAAGCGGTCTACCTGCGCCTGCTGCACAATTTTGTCAAAGACGAAAAATGGACCCAGCGCAAGCTGCTCAGCGCACTCGGCGCACAGGACTACGCGCGTGCCATGGGCATCGCCCACCAGACCAAAAGCAGCGCCGGCAACATTGGCGCCACCCGCATTGAAGACCTTGCCGAGGCGCTGGAAGTCACGCTGCGCCGGCAGGCCTCGCGTGCTGAAATCGACAGCACGCTGGCCGCACTGCACGGCCCCCTGGCACTGCTGGTACAACAACTGAAAGTGCAACTGGCCGCCCCCGCCGCCGGCCTGGCGGTACGCGTTGCCGAAGAACGGCCGCTGGCCCTGTCCATCACGGACCTGCTGCAGCGCCTTGACGCCAACGACATACAGGCGAGCGACATCTTTGACCGCTGCGCCAGCGACTTACAAGCCGCCTTTCCCGCCCAGTTCTCCGAATTGGAAGCCGCCATGCAGGACTTTGAATTTCAACACGCGGCCAGCGTGCTGCGCGGGGCCGGGGCCGGCGCCCCTATCGATCCCCCGCAACCACTTAGCAAGGACCTCCCATGAACCAAGCCAGACCACGCGCAAAAACCAGCATTCTGGTCGTCGACGACACGCCCGCCAATCTGTCATTGCTGAGCGACTTGCTCAAAGACGAATACCAAGTCAAGGTAGCCACCGGTGGCACCCGGGCCCTGGAAATCGCCCGCTCCAGCACCCCGCCCGACCTGATCCTGCTCGACGTGCTGATGCCGGGCATCGACGGCTATGCCGTATGCCGGGAACTCAAGCGCGACGACCTGACGCGGCATATTCCGATCATTTTTCTCACCACCCGCTCCGACCCGGCCGACGAAGAGCGCGGCCTGCAACTGGGCGCCGCCGACTACATTGCCAAACCCATCAGCCCGCCAGTGGTACTGGCACGCATTCGCAGCCAGCTGAAATTGCAGGCCTATTCCAACCAGCTGGAACGGCTGGTGCTGGAACACACCGCCGAACTGGCCCACACCCGAAGCAAATTTGAGCGCCTGCTGGAACTCGGAATGGACCTGGATTACGAGAGAAAGCCCCAATCGCTGATGGGGCGCATCTTGCAAGTCGGCATGGAACTGCTGAACTGCGATGCGGCGGCCTTTCTGGCGCGCACACCGGTGGAGGCCCTGGACCTGGCGCTGCACACCCGCACGCCCGCCAGCGGCAACTGCGCCATTGCGCTGTTCGATCCAGCAACCCAGGAAGCCAATATCCACGACGTCTGCACCGCTTGTGTGCACTCGGGGCAAACACTGCTGATCGACGACCTGGGCCAGGAAACCAATTACGCCATGGATAGCATCCTCGCACTGGACCGCCTGGCCGGCTACACCACCCAGTCGCTGCTGGTGCTGCCGGTGGTGCCGCGCAACGGCAAAGCGCTGGGGGTACTGTGCTTTTTCAACGCCCGGGACACCCGCAATGGCCCGTTCGTGCCCTTCCACCACAGCGACATCAGCTACATCGACGCCCACGCCGCGCACGCCGCCGCACTGCTGTTCCACCACCTTTAGGCCCGGTCGGTGCGCCCAGGGGTGGCGCGTTTCATGCTTTTGACTTCGGGTGCTGGCATACTGGTATACCCGCATGACCATGATTAGTCTTTTCGTGGCCCGACCCCAAAGGAAACCATGATTTCGAAATACCTCCCGCCCCACCTCGTGGAGCAGGTTCCCGCTGACGTGGAAACCTTGTACCTGCAAACGCAACGCGTGCTCAAAAGCAGCCTGCACCACCAGAAAAAAATCAACGCGTCGCACAGCGACCGCAGCCTGCAACTGGCCGGCGCCATCGCCGCCAGCCAGCAAAAAATCGGCGACGCCCTGCGCAGCGGCCAGTGGCTGGCACTCGCCACCGCCTACGGCGTGGACGCCCTGCAGCGTCTGGCACTGACTACCGACGTGCTGCGCCAGCGCGGCAACAACGACGCGGCGCACGCCGCCGCCGGCACGCCGCCGGTGCTGGACTATGACTACGAAGTCGTGGTCGACGGCACCCAGCTGACCCGCCCGGTGAACTACCAGCTGCTCAAAATTCTGCCCCTCAAGGGCGTCAAGACCGGGCACGACAAGCGCCCGTTCATGATCATTGACCCGCGCGCCGGCCATGGCGCCGGCATTGGCGGCTTCAAACCCGACAGCCAGGTTGGCGTGGCGCTGCGCGCCGGCCACCCGGTATATTTCGTGGTGTTTCGCCAATACCCGGAGATTGGCCAGACAATTGCCGACGTGATGCATGCAGAAGCCGAATTTTTGCGGCAAATAGCCACACTTCACCCGCGCGCCGGTCTGCCGATCGTGGTTGGCAATTGCCAGGGCGGCTGGGCCACCCTGCTGCTGTCTGCCTGCAACCCGGAACTTACCGGCCCGCTGGTCATCAACGGTGCGCCGGTGTCCACCTGGTCGGGTCAGGTCGGCGAAAACCCGATGCGCTACAACGGCGGCCTGCTCGGCGGCGTGGTGCCGGCCTTGCTGATGTCCGACCTCGGCGATGGCAAATTCGACGGTGCGCACCTGGTCTCGAATTTCGAAATGCTCAACCCCAGCCGCAATTTCTTCGGCAAGTATTACGACCTGTTCACCAATCCGGAAAAGAACCAGAAAGGTTTTCTGGAGTTTGAACGCTGGTGGGGCGGCTACCACTTCACCAACGAAGCCGAGATCCACTGGATCATTGAGCAGCTGTTCGTCGGCAACCGCCTGGCACGCGGCCAGGCGCAACTCGAGCCGGGCCTGCCGATTGACCTGAAAGCCATCCGCGCGCCGATCATCGTATTTGCCAGCCGGGGCGACAACATCACGCCACCGCAGCAGGCGCTGAACTGGATTGTTGACACCTTCACCGACGAACACGAAATCCGCGTGCGGGGCCAACGCATCATCTACATGGTGCACGACAAGGTCGGCCATCTGGGCATTTTTGTTTCCTCGTCGATTGCACGCAAGGAACACACCGAGATGACCTCCACGCTGAAAACGATTGAAGCGCTGGCGCCCGGTCTGTACGAGATGAAAATCGACGAAACCGCCGGCGACGAAGGCAATGAGCACTTCTATGTCAGCTTCCACGGCCGCACCATGGCCGACATTTTGTCGACGGTGCCGAACGACCGCGAACAGGAACGCGACTTTGCCGCCGTGGCGCGCCTGTCCGAGCTGGGCACCACCCTGTATGACATGACGCTGCGCCCGGTGCTGAAAAACCTGGTCACTCCGGCCAGCGCCGACGCCTTGCGCGACGCCCACCCGTCGCGCGTCAGCCGAAAACTGTTTTCCGACGCCAACCCGGCCATGCCGCTGCTGGAAAGCTGGACCGCCTGGGCCAAAGACAAGCGCCAGCCCGCCGAACCCGGCAATCCATTTGTAGAAATGGAGCGCCTGCTGGCCGACGGCATCTCGCAAAGCATGGACCTGATGCGCGACCTGCGCGACGCCAGCTTCGAAAACACCTTCCTGTCGATCTATGGCGCGCCGTTCCTGCGCCAGCTTGGCGAAACCCACGCCAAAGAGCGGGTCCACATTGATCCGGAACAGCTGCGCCACCTGCCGGAAGTGCGCACCATCCTGGCCGGCATGCACCACGGCGACATTGCTGCCGCAGTGGTGCGGATGTTGATTCTGCTGGCCGGTTCACGTGGCTCGGTACGCCGCGACCGACTGGAACGCTCGGCCGAAATCCTCACCGAAAGCGAACCCTTCAAGTCCATGGGCTCGGAGCGGCGTGCCACGCTGATCCATGAGCAATCAGTGATCGCCGAATTCGAACCCAAACTCGCCGTCAGCGGCCTGCCCAAGCTGCTGCATTCCGATGTGGAACGCAACAAGGCGCTGGACATGGTGCGTTACATCCTCGGCGCGCGCGAAGAAATGGAACCCCATTCACGCACAATGCTGGAACACATGGAAACCTTGCTGGCAGACAGCGACGGCAAGGCTGCTGCGAAGCCGGCTGCGGCAAAGAAAAAAGCCGCACCACGCAAGAGCGCCAGCATCAAATCTGACCTAGCCAGCTGATTGCGCAGCGTTTTTCTGGTGACGCCAGGGCCAAACCCGGGGCGGCACGGAAAAACCTGGGCTTATTTGGATTCGAAAATGCGGTCCAGATTGACACCGTCAGCGCCGGGGCGAAAGCCCTCGCGCTGCAGCTGGGCCTCGGCCTCGGCCATGATCTGGTGCGTGGCCTGCACACCAAACTGCTCCACCGTGCGCTGCTCCACGCCATAGCGCAAAACCAGCAAGCCGCGCAACTCCGCGCGCAAGCCGCTCAGGCGCCGCTGGGCGCCATGTTCGCCTATGTGCTCGGGCGAATAGTCGTCTGCATGCGCCTGCAGCAGCGGATTCTGATCGTTCTCGCTCAGGGTTTTCATGGCGGCGATCACATCGGCATCGCTTTCCAGCGGCACGTGCAAGGCAATCGCCAGGCGGGCGATGCGCGCGTTGAGATCGGCGAGAAAGCCTTCGCGCCGTTCCAGGTCCGAAGGCTCGGACCCGTGGGTATCGGTTGCGCCGTTGTGCATTAGATCGCTGAGAAGTTCAATAGGTTAGACAAGGCCAGTGGCGTTCTGGTGCGGAGTGTATTTTGCCATTCGTTGCGGGTTATTCCCTGTAGGCCCTATCGCCAACGCGCCAGGAGACCGGCTAGCAGCATCCCCGCCCCGGCGCTGCAGCACAGACTATAGCCCCCTGCGGCGATTCTTGTCTTGCAGCGCATTTTTTCTTGGAATTCGACGATGCCTACACATGCGGCTGGTCGGCCTAGACGCCGCTGTATGTGACCGCATCGTTAATCTTGATGTGGCTCATAGCGATTTCAAACGCACTATTTCTTCTGATTTTTTATCCAGCCAAATAGGATGCTTTGTGACTTGGGTTTGGAAAAGTAGTTTGACATCGCGTGGTATTTGTTGATTGCAAGCACTCCCAAACCACTCCCCATACCCAAGCCCACGCCAAAGCCAAAACTCCCCCCGGAAAACGCACTGATATATGCAATCAAGGACCCGCCTCCAGTATTTGGCGCCGCTGCAATCCCCGCGGCCAATCCTCCCACGCCCGCGACCCCCGTGCCCAAGACCCACAACTTAGGATGTGTCACCGGGTCCCTCCAGTCATTCACCTGCCCCAGGTAGTTAACCCCTGCATCGCTTGATGCAACTTGCATCTTGCGATCAGAGAGGGGAGAGCCAAGCGACAACAGACTCAGATTCGGATACTGATGTCCTAGTTGCTTGCCAAGCTGCATAGCCTTCACTGCATCGTTGTTGCCCGCGCCATGCGTAACGATAAGGGTCGCTCCTTGGTCGTTCAGGCTGCGGTAGGTGTACTCGTTGAGGGCGTCTGCGTCCATGGTGACCTGGAGAAGAGAGCCATGCGTGCCATCGGGCAGACCTTGCGTTCCTTGCACTATCGCACCTACGGATTTGCCAACCAAAGCTTGCAGAATTTGTGCGTTTTTGATGCTCTGCTTCAGCGGAGCATCCATACCGGCTTCGATATAAATTCGGGTGTCGCTATCGTCGACTTTGAAGTAGCCCATGGTGGTTTCCGACGCACTATTTCTTCTGATTATTTATCCAGTCAAACATAATGCTTTGTGACTTGGGTTTGGAAAAGTAGTTTGTCATCGCGTGGTATTGGTTAACTGCATGCATTCCTAAACCACCCCCTATACCTAAGCCCACGGCACCCCCGGTTATCGCGCTGAAAAATGCATACAGAGAGCCTCCTCCAGTACTTGGCGCCGCTGCACCCCCCGCAACCAGCCCCCCCACCGCTGCAACCCCCGTACCCAAGACCCATACCTTGGGATGTGTCACCGGGTCCCTCCAGTCATTCACCTGCCCCAGGTAGTTAACCCCTGCATCGCTTGATGCAACTTTCATCTTGCGATCAGAGATGGGAGAGCCAAGCGACAGCAGACTCAAATTCGGATACTGATGCCCCAATTGCTTGCCAAGCTGCATAGCCTTCACTGCATCGTTGTTGCCCGCGCTGTGCGTAACGATCAGGGTCGGGCCTTGGTCGTTCAGGCTGCGGTAGGTGTACTCGTTGAGGGCGTCTGCAAGGGTTGCGCCGTTGGGCAGGTATTCGTCCAAGTCATTGCCAAATTCGTGCGTTATGTTCACTATCGCGCCCACCGGCATGCCGACCAGATTTTGCAGCGTTTGCGCGTTCTGGATGGCATCCTTTTTCGTGGTGCGCATGCCGGTTTCCACGTAGATGCGGGTGTCACGATCGTCGATGTTGATATAGCTCATATCGGTTTTTCCTTGCAAGGTGTTGCGGTCTTTGGCGTCGCTCAGCTGATAACTGCTGCTGTAGGGCAACTGATCCGCCCAGGCATCACTGATCAGCACAAGTTCGACGGCATCGTGGTCGAAGCCGGCTATTTCTTTGAGTAGTAACGCGCGC
>CAIUDG010000045.1 GCA_903897925.1 uncultured beta proteobacterium
CGCAGCGAGCGCCAACAAAGCAGGAGCCAGCAGACTCAAGCAGGCGTACAGCGCAACGCAGCGAGCGCCAACAAAGCAGGAGCCAGCAGACTCAAGCAGGCGTACAACGCAACGCAACGAGCGCCAACAAAGCAGGAGCCAGCAGACTCAAGCAGGCGTACAGCGCAACGCAGCGCGCGCCAATAACGTAGCAGGAGGAAAAAGAGCACAAGGAGGCCAACAACGCAGGAGGCAGCAAACCCAAGCAGGCGAGCAACGCAAAAAATAGCCAATCCGCGCCCCAAACCACTAAGAAAAATTATCCTGGCATTGCGCTGCATCAGTGATTTATCATACCCCTATAGGTATATTAGCCACCCCATTGCACACACAGGAGATTGCCATGAGCACGTTTGAACACGCCACACTGATTCAAAACATCAATGCCCAGCTAGCACCATTTCGCAAATCACAATCCGAAGCCATGCAAGGCTTTGGACAACTGGCCCGGGCCTCCATGGCCGAAGGAGCCATCTCTGCCAAACACAAGGAACTGATGGCATTGGCCATCGGCATCACCCAGCACTGCTCCGGCTGCATCGGCTTTCACGTCAAAGCCCTGCTGAAACTTCAGTGCACACGCCAGGAACTCGAAGAAATGCTCGCCATATGTGTCTACATGGGAGGCGGCCCCGCCCTGATGTACAGCGCCGAAGCCCTCAGCGCCTTTGACCAACTGGCACAGGAAACGCCGCGCGCCTAAGCCCCTCTACACCGCAACAAGCTAAACAAGGAAGCCCCATGAAAACTGCACAAGACCTGGTCGCCGCCGCCAAGGCCCGTATTCAGGAAATCGCACTTAACGACGCAGAACCGGCCTTGGCCCGGGCCGACGTGCTTGTTGACGTGCGCGAAGCCGATGAATATGCGGCGGCCCACTTGCCAGGTGCGCAGCATATATCGCGCGGCATGCTGGAGTTTCGTTTTAGCGCCGCGCCAGCACTGCAATCGCGTGACCTGCGCATCGTGCTCTACTGCAAGACCAGCGGCCGTGCGGCACTGGCGGCCGCGGCCCTGCTGGATATGGGCTATACCCACGTGCAATCGATTGCCGGCGGTTTTGACGCCTGGGCGGCGGCCGGAAAACCGCTTGTCAAGCCCGAGGCTACACCTTTCGGCTAAGACCCGGTGGCGGCCGTGCGCCGCTGCTCACTTGGCTGCGTCGGCAGCCGATTCGTTCATCTTCTTGGTAAAGAAGCGGTAGAAAAACACGCCCATGCACAGCATGAATGCAATGCCGCCCACGCTCATGAGTCCGTAATCGGTGGAAAAAAGGTCGTGCAGTGCTTTCATCGCAAACTCCTGATGATTAAAAAATATTAGTGTGCGCTGATAGATAAAACGGGTATTGATCTTCGTCATCCCTTGCTGATGTTGCCGCACTCGGTACAAACCCTGCCTTCAGTACAAACCCTGCTTTCAAGGCGCCGAGGATGCATCAAAATATTACCTATACTGGTAAGGGTATAAATCACAATGGGGACTGATTTCATGAGCATGACGCACGGCCAACACGCCCGCGCAGTGAAACCATTTTGGCCGCCGATATGGGCTGGCCTGGCCTTGGGGCTGGTGTTGCTGCTGACCTTTGTCCTGACCGGGCATGGTTTGGGTGCCACCGGTGCCACCACCCGTGTGAGTGCCTGGATCGGCCTTCAGGTGGCGCCGCAGGCAACCCATGCCAACGCCTATCTTGGACCCATGGTGGAGCGCGGCAGTCCGCTGGCATCCTGGATCAGCTGGCAGGTGGTTGGTGTCGCGTTGGGGGCCTTGTTAGCGGCCTTTTTGGGGGGGCGCTTCAGGGTGCAGCTTGATGGCGCCCATAGTGTTGGCACGCCACGCCGCGTTCTGGCGGCGCTGGGTGGCGGTTTGCTGGCGGGCTTTGGTGCCCGTGTGGCGGCGGGCTGTACCAGCGGTCTGGGCTTGTCCGGAGCGGCGACTTTAGGCGTCGCGGCGTTTGTATTCCTGGGCCTGTTCTTCGCCGTCGGCTTGTTGGCGAGTCGCCTGGTAAAGGGGATTTGAGATGTTTCCATTGAACGATGCAGGCATGCTGTCGGGCTTGTTGTGCGGCGTGCTGTTTGGCTTTGTGCTGGAGAACGCTGGCTTTGGCAGTCCGACCAAATTGACGGCGCAGTTTCAGCTGCGCGACTGGTCGGTGTTCAAGGTGATGTTCAGCGCCATCGTGGTGGCCGCCGTGGGCTTGTATGTGCTGAAGGTGTTGGGCTGGATGCAGGCCGACGCCGTGTTTGTGCCGTCGGCTTTGCTGATGGCCAGTGCGATGGGTGGCGCTCTGGTGGGCGCCGGCTTTGCGGTCGGCGGCTATTGCCCTGGCACCTCGGTGGTGGGCTTGTTTTCCGGGCGCCTGGACGCGCTGGCATTTCTCGGTGGCCTGTTGCTTGGCACCTTCATTTTTGCCGGCTTGTATGGTCCGGCCCTGGAGGCCGTGATGGCGATGTGGGAAGTGCAGGCCGGCGATACATTTACCGATGCCTTCGGGATCTCGGAAGTCATGGTGCTGGCGATTCTGGTCGCGGCGCTGGTGGCGGTGTTCTGGGCCGGCTCCTGGTTCGAGCGGCGCGCTATGGGACCCGTGACGGCGGACGAAGCCGTGGCCGGCGCAGGCGCCGGTGATTGAACTCCGTGCCAGAGGCAGCGGCCGGCAGCACCGGCATGCCAACGGTGCAGGAGAAGAATAGAAAACCTCGTTCAAAGAAAGTCTTTATGCAAAAGAAACGTAGCACTGGCCGGACCCTGGCCAGCACCCTGTCGGCCTTGATGGTGGCTTCGGCGCTGAGCGCGGCGGCACCGGCGGTGCAGGCGGCCGATGCAGCGCCGGC
>CAIUDG010000046.1 GCA_903897925.1 uncultured beta proteobacterium
GAGTGGCTTTTTTACGACTTGATTCTGGGATGGAAGAAATAATGACAGATACCGTAGAAAGCCCCGCCGCAGAATCCCCCATGGCAGCTTCGGCCAATCCGGATCTGCGCTGGTACGTGGTGCACGCCTATTCCGGTATGGAAAAGGCGGTTGAGCGCAACATTCTGGAACGCATCAACCGCGCTGGCATGCAGAGCAAGTTTGGCCGCATCCTGGTGCCTATGGAAGAAGTGGTGGAAGTCCGTAACGGACAGAAGCGCACCACGGAACGCAAATTTTTCCCCGGCTATGTGCTGGTGGAAATGATCATGGATGACGACAGCTGGCACCTGGTGAAGCACACCAACAAGGTGACTGGCTTTGTGGGCGGAGCCAAGAACCGTCCGGCGCCTATCTCTGAAGCTGAAGTCATGAAGATCGTGAATCAGATGCAGGAAGGCACCGACAAGCCACGCCACAAGGTGGAATTCGTGGTGGGCGAGTTTGTGCGCGTCAAGGAAGGTCCATTCACCGACTTCAATGGCTCGGTGGAAGACGTCAATTACGAAAAGAGCAAGGTGCGCGTGTCGGTGACGATTTTCGGTCGTGCCACACCGGTCGAGCTGGAGTTTTCTCAAATCGAGAAAACCTGATTTTTGGCGGAGCCCTTTTTTCGGGGCTTTTGCTGTTTGGCGGCGCTATTCGACTCGGCGCCGACAGTTGGAGAAGAGTCGTTAACCCCGGGGAGCTGCGGTCCGAGTTGTTTGGATCCAAGGCGTTATCACCCGTAAGGAGAAAACATGGCGAAGAAAATCGTTGGTTTTATCAAGCTGCAAGTGCCAGCCGGTAAGGCCAATCCATCCCCCCCGATCGGCCCGGCGCTGGGTCAGCGCGGCCTGAACATCATGGAATTCTGCAAGGCATTCAATGCGCAGACCCAAGGTGTTGAGCCCGGACTGCCACTGCCTGTGGTGATCACCGCTTTTGCGGACAAGAGTTTCACTTTCGTGATCAAGACCCCGCCTGCGACGGTTCTGATCAAGAAGGCCATCAAGCTGGACAAGGGTTCTGCCCGTCCGCACGTGGACAAGGTCGGCAAGATCACCCGTGCCCAGCTGGAAGAAATTGCCAAGACCAAGATGAAGGACATGACAGCTGCCGATCTGGACGCTGCCGTTCGCACCATCGCTGGCTCTGCCCGTTCCATGGGCGTGAATGTGGAGGGCGTGTAAATGTCCAAGCTCACCAAGAAACAAAAGACCCAAGTCGGCAAGATCGAAAGCACCAAGCTGTACCCTTTGAGCGCAGCTCTGGGTCTGGTCAAGGAATTTGCCAACGCCAAGTTTGACGAGTCGATCGACGTTGCTGTGCAACTCGGTATTGACGCCAAGAAGTCGGACCAGGTGGTGCGTGGTGCTGTGGTGCTGCCGAACGGCACCGGCAAGACCAAGCGCGTGGCTGTGTTCGCCCAAGGTGCCAAGGCTGAAGAAGCCCGCGCCGCTGGTGCTGACGTGGTCGGTATGGACGACCTGGCCGCTATGGTCAAGGCCGGCGACATGCCTTTCGACATCGTGATTGCTGCTCCCGACGCTATGCGCGTTGTGGGTACCCTGGGCCAGATCCTGGGCCCGCGCGGTTTGATGCCTAACCCCAAGGTTGGCACCGTGACCCCGGACGTGGCAACCGCCGTGAAGAATGCCAAGGCAGGTCAGGTGCAGTTCCGTGTCGACAAGGCCGGTATCGTGCACTCCACCATTGGTCGCCGTTCGTTCGACTCCGACAAGCTGCAAGGCAATCTGGCAGCCCTGGTCGAAGCCCTGAACAAGGCCAAGCCGGCTTCGAGCAAGGGTGTCTACCTGAAGAAAGTGGCTGTTTCCTCGACGATGGGTGTCGGCGTCCGCGTGGACCTGCAAACCATCGCTGGCTAAGCAGGCTGTTGGTGTGAATTTGAATCCGGCGCAAGCCGGGTTCGAGTGTGGTGGGCCACCGGGGCTTGACTCCGGTGGGCCATCCAAGACCGTTGGTGTGCAGACTGGTACTGCACTTAATGGAAGGTTCATGCGCCAAGCATGCACATCTTCGCCAACGCAGATGGCGATCCCGCTGCCAATGAAATGCAAATTTTGTTAACAGTTGGTCGCTGCAATGTGGAGCGTGATGCGGTGCCTATCGCAAAGCGCATTTTTAAGGAGTAGACCTTGAGTCTTAATCGCAGTGAGAAAGAAGCGGTCATCAGTGATGTGACCAGCCTCGCCGCTAAAGCTCAAACGCTCGTGATCGCGGAATACCGCGGCATCACGGTTGCGGACATGACCAAATTGCGCACTACCGCGCGTAACAGTGGTGTGAGCCTGAGTGTGTTGAAAAACACCCTGGCCCGTCGCGCTGTTGCCGGTAGCGGCTTTGAAATCGTGTCGGACCAGATGACCGGTCCTCTGATCTACGGCTTTTCCGAAGACGCAGTGGCTGCCGCCAAGGTGGTGGCCGAGTTCGCGAAAACCAACGACAAGTTGGTGATCCGTGCTGGTGCGTACGGCGGCAAGGCTCTGGACGTGAACGGCGTTAAACAATTGGCAAGCATTCCTTCGAAGGAAGTTCTGCTGGCGCAATTGCTGGGCTTGATGCAGTCCCCCATTTCCCGTACGGCACGCGTGCTGTCGGCCTTGGCGGAACAACGTGGCGCTGGTGCAGCCGAAGCTGCACCCGCAGAAGCTGTTGCGGCCTAAGCCCGACAGTTGTAGTAACCAATTTAGTTAGGAAATCAAAATGGCATTCGATAAAGACGCATTTTTGACCGCGCTGGACAGCATGACGGTCATGGAACTCAACGACCTGGTGAAAGCCATCGAAGAGAAGTTTGGTGTGAGCGCTGCAGCTATGGCTGCTCCCGCTGCTGCCGGTGGTGCTGCCGCTGCTGCTGTGGAAGAGAAGACCGAATTCAACGTCATGCTGCTCGAAGCTGGCGCGAACAAGGTGTCGGTCATTAAGGCCGTGCGCGAAATCACCGGTCTGGGCCTGAAAGAAGCCAAGGACATGGTTGACGGCGCTCCCAAGGCAGTCAAGGAAGCCGTTTCCAAGGCTGACGCTGAAGCCGCCAAGAAGAAGCTGGAAGAAGCCGGCGCCAAGGTCGAACTCAAGTAATCGACCCCGTTGCATGGGCTGGGAGCTCCAAAAGGGCCCCCAGCCTTTGCCGCTTGTGAAGCCCCGTGTTTCAGAGCGCACCAGAAAGCACTTCGTGCTGCTTTCTAGTGTCTTCTGACCCCGACTGCAGAAGATGCCTTGGTACGGGTCGCGTGCAATGCGCGACCGTCAGCCAATGATTGGTAGTGGCCAATCACCAAGCCTGTGGGGCATGCGCCCCACGCGACAGTCGCCTAGGACCCCGAGGATTCCTCAGTCTTTGCCCGGAGATCTAATGGCTTATACATACACAGAACGCAAGCGAATTCGCAAAAATTTCGGAAACCGCGACAGCGTGCTCGAAATCCCCTACCTGCTGCAGATGCAGAAAGACGCCTACACCGCGTTCCTTCAGGCAGATACGGCGCCGAAAAAGCGTACCGCTGACGGTTTGCAGGCAGCGTTTGAAGCAGCGTTCCCCATCGTTTCTCACAATGGTTTTGTGGAAATGAAGTATCTGGAATACAACCTGGCCAAGCCAGCGTTCGATGTGCGTGAATGCCAGACCCGGGGTCTGACTTTTGCCTCGGCCGTGCGCGCCAAGGTGCAGCTGATTATTTATGACCGTGAATCCTCGACCTCGCAAAACAAGGTGGTGAAGGAAGTCAAGGAACAGGAAGTCTACATGGGCGAAGTGCCCCTGATGACGACCAAGGGCTCGTTCATCATCAACGGTACCGAGCGCGTGATCGTGTCGCAGCTGCACCGTTCGCCAGGCGTGTTTTTTGAACACGACAAGGGCAAGACCCACAGCTCCGGCAAACTGCTGTTCTCGGCACGGATCATTCCTTACCGTGGTTCCTGGCTCGATTTTGAATTCGACCCGAAAGACCTGCTGTACTTCCGTGTTGACCGCCGTCGCAAGATGCCGGTAACGATTTTGTTGCGCGCCATTGGCCTGAACAACGAATCGATCCTGGCCAACTTCTTCGTCAATGACAACTTCCGCCTGATGGACAGCGGCGCACAAATGGAATTTGTGTCTGAGCGTCTGCGCGGTGAAGTCGCCCGTTTCGACCTGACCGACAAGTCCGGCAAGGTGATCGTGGCCAAGGACAAGCGTGTCACGGCCCGCCACACCCGCGAACTCGAAGCCAGCGGCACCACCCACATCAGCGTTCCGGAAGACTTCCTGATCGGCCGTGTGGTGGCACGCAATGTGATCGACGAAGACACCGGCGAAATCGTCGCCAAGGCCAACGAAGAGCTGACTGAACTGCTGCTGAAAAAGCTGCGCACCGCCGGCATTCAGGACCTGGCCTGCATCTACACCAACGAACTGGACCAGGGCGCCTACATTTCGCAAACCCTGCGCACCGATGAAACCGCCGACGAATTCGCCGCGCGCGTTGCCATCTATCGCATGATGCGTCCTGGCGAGCCGCCAACCGAAGACGCAGTGCAAGCGCTGTTCCAGCGCCTGTTCTACAACCCGGACACCTACGATCTGTCGCGCGTGGGCCGCATGAAGTTCAACGCCAAGATGGGCCGCTCGGAAGCGACTGGTCCGATGGTGCTGACCAACGAAGACATTCTGGCCGTGGTCAAGATCCTGGTGGATCTGCGCAATGGCCGCGGTGATGTCGACGATATCGACCACTTGGGCAATCGCCGCGTGCGTTGCGTCGGCGAACTGGCGGAAAACCAGTACCGCACCGGCCTGGCACGGATCGAAAAGGCAGTGAAAGAGCGTCTGGGTCAGGCCGAGCAAGAGCCACTGATGCCGCACGACCTGATCAACAGCAAGCCGATCTCTGCCGCGCTGAAAGAATTTTTCGGCGCATCGCAGCTGTCCCAGTTCATGGACCAGACCAATCCGCTGTCCGAAATCACCCACAAGCGCCGTGTATCGGCCCTTGGCCCGGGCGGTTTGACGCGTGAACGTGCCGGCTTTGAAGTGCGTGACGTGCACGTGACCCACTATGGTCGCGTCTGCCCGATTGAAACGCCGGAAGGTCCGAACATTGGTCTGATCAACTCGCTGGCCCTGTATGCGCGCCTGAACGAATACGGTTTCATTGAAACCCCGTACCGTCGCGTGGCAGACAGCAAGGTCACCAACGAAATCGACTATCTGTCGGCAATTGAAGAAGGCAAGTACGTGATTGCCCAGGCCAACGCGGCGCTGGACAAGGATGGCGTGCTGACTGGCGACCTGGTTTCTGCCCGTGAAAAAGGCGAATCCATCATGGTCGGTGCCGACCGCGTTCAGTACATGGACGTGTCGCCAGCGCAGATCGTTTCCGTGGCGGCCTCGCTGGTGCCGTTCCTGGAGCACGATGATGCGAACCGCGCATTGATGGGCGCCAACATGCAGCGCCAGGCAGTGCCGGTGCTGCGTCCGGAAAAAGCGTTTGTCGGTACCGGTATCGAGCGCGTTTCCGCGGTCGACTCGGGCACCGTCGTGACCGCCAGCCGTGGCGGTCTGGTCGACTATGTCGATGCAACCCGCGTGGTGATTCGCGTCAACGACGCAGAAGCCCAGGCCGGTGAAGTCGGTGTGGACATCTACAACCTGATCAAGTACCAGCGTTCCAACCAGAACACCAACATCCACCAGCGTCCCATCGTCAAGAAGGGCGACATCCTGGCCAAGGGTGACGTGATTGCCGACGGCGCATCGACCGACCTGGGCGAACTCGCCCTGGGTCAGAACATGCTGGTCGCCTTCATGCCGTGGAACGGCTACAACTTCGAAGACTCGATTTTGATCAGCGAACGCGTGGTGGCCGAAGACCGTTACACCTCGATTCACATCGAAGAGCTGGTGGTGATGGCCCGCGACACCAAGCTGGGTGCGGAAGAAATCACGCGCGACATTCCGAATCTGAGCGAACAGCAGCTCAACCGTCTGGACGAATCCGGCATTATTTATGTCGGTGCCGAAGTCATGCCGGGCGACACGCTGGTGGGCAAGGTCACACCCAAGGGTGAAACCACGCTGACGCCAGAAGAAAAACTGCTGCGCGCCATCTTTGGTGAAAAAGCCAGCGACGTGAAGGACACCTCCTTGCGCGTCGACCAGGGCTCGCAAGGTACGGTGATCGACGTGCAGGTGTTCACCCGTGAAGGTATCACCCGCGACAAGCGGGCCCAGCAGATCATTGACGACGAACTCAAGCGTTACCGCCTGGACCTGAACGACCAGCTGCGCATTGTTGAAGCCGACGCGTTTGACCGTATCGCCAAGCTGCTCGATGGCAAGACCGCCAACGGCGGCCCGAACAAGCTGGCCAAGGGCAGCAAGATCGACAAGGCCTATCTGGCTGCCGTCGAGAAGTTCCACTGGTTTGACATTCGCCCGGCCGAAGAAGAAATCGCGTCCCAGCTCGAAAGCATCAAGAATGCCCTGGAGCAGACCCGCCACAGCTTCGATCTGTCGTTTGAAGAAAAGCGCAAGAAGCTGACGCAAGGCGACGAGTTGCCCGCTGGCGTGCTGAAGATGGTGAAGGTGTACATCGCCGTCAAGCGTCGTCTGCAGCCTGGTGACAAGATGGCCGGCCGCCACGGTAACAAGGGTGTGGTCTCGAAGATCGTGCCGGTGGAAGACATGCCCTACATGGCAGACGGCACACCGTGCGACATCGTGCTGAATCCGCTGGGCGTGCCTTCGCGGATGAACGTGGGTCAGGTGCTGGAAGTGCATTTGGGCTGGGCCGCCAAGGGTCTGGGTCAGCGCATCGGTGACATGCTGCAAGCCGAGTCCAAAGTGGCAGAGTTGCGCCAGTTCATGGAACAGCTCTACAACGGTTCCGGCCGCAAGGAAGACCTGAGCATGCTCAGCGACGACCAGGTGCTGGACATGGCGGCCAATCTGTCCAGCGGTGCCACCTTCGCCACGCCAGTGTTCGACGGTGCTTCGGAAGAAGAAATCCGTACCATGCTGAAACTGGCCTACCCGGACGACATTGCCAAGGCCAAGGGCCTGACCGCAACACGTACCCAGGCTAATCTGTTTGACGGCCGCAGTGGCGAAGCTTTCGAGCGTCCCACCACCGTTGGCTACATGCATGTGCTGAAGTTGCACCACTTGGTGGACGACAAGATGCACGCCCGTTCGACCGGTCCTTACAGCCTGGTCACGCAACAGCCGCTGGGTGGTAAGGCCCAGTTCGGTGGTCAGCGCTTCGGTGAAATGGAAGTGTGGGCACTGGAGGCGTATGGCGCTTCTTATGTGCTGCAGGAAATGCTCACCGTCAAGTCCGATGACGTACAGGGGCGTACCAAGGTTTACGAGAACATCGTCAAGGGCGAGCACTCGATTGAAGCAGGTATGCCGGAGTCGTTCAATGTGCTGGTCAAGGAAATTCGTTCCTTGGGCATCGACATCGAACTCGAACGTTCCTAATCACGAAGGGAAAGAACGCACATGAAATCTTTACTCGACCTGTTCAAGCAGTTCACTCCCGATGAGCATTTTGATGCCATCAAAATCGGCATGGCTTCGCCGGAAAAGATCCGCTCGTGGTCTTTTGGTGAAGTCAAGAAGCCTGAGACCATCAACTACCGCACCTTCAAGCCAGAGCGTGACGGCCTGTTCTGCGCCAAGATTTTCGGGCCCATCAAGGACTACGAATGCCTGTGCGGCAAGTACAAGCGCCTGAAGCACCGCGGTGTAATCTGCGAGAAGTGCGGCGTTGAAGTCACCCAGACCAAAGTGCGCCGCGAACGCATGGGCCACATTGATCTGGCCGCGCCTTGCGCCCACATCTGGTTCCTGAAGTCGCTGCCAAGCCGTTTGGGCCTGGTGCTGGACATGACGCTGCGTGACATCGAACGCGTGCTGTACTTTGAAGCCTACGTGGTGACCGACCCCGGCATGACCCCGCTGAAGAAGTTCAGCATCATGACGGAAGACGATTACGACGCCAAGTTCAAGGAATACGGCGACGAATTCCAGGCCAAGATGGGTGCCGAAGGCATCAAGGACCTGCTGCAAGCCATCGACATCGAAGGTTCGATCGAAAAGCTGCGCAATGACCTGACCGGCTCTGAACTGAAGATCAAGAAGAACGCCAAGCGCCTCAAGGTGCTGGAAGCCTTCAAGAAATCGGGCATCAAGCCCGAGTGGATGGTGCTCGACGTGCTGCCCGTGCTGCCACCGGACCTGCGTCCGCTGGTGCCATTGGACGGCGGCCGTTTTGCCACCTCCGATCTGAACGATCTGTACCGCCGCGTGATCAACCGCAACAGCCGTCTGCGCCGTTTGCTGGAACTGAAGGCACCGGAAATCATCGCCCGCAATGAAAAGCGCATGTTGCAGGAAGCCGTTGACAGCTTGCTGGACAACGGTCGCCGCGGCAAGGCCATGACTGGCGCCAACAAGCGCGCGCTGAAGTCTTTGGCCGACATGATCAAGGGCAAGAGCGGTCGTTTCCGGCAGAATTTGCTGGGTAAGCGCGTCGACTATTCGGGTCGTTCCGTGATTACCGTGGGCCCAACGCTCAAGCTGCACCAGTGCGGTCTGCCCAAGCTGATGGCGCTGGAATTGTTCAAGCCCTTCATCTTCGCGCGCCTGGAAGCCATGGGCATTGCCACCACCATCAAGGCCGCCAAGAAGGAAGTCGAATCCGGCACGCCAGTGGTGTGGGACATTCTGGAAGAGGTGATCAAAGAGCACCCAGTGATGCTGAACCGTGCGCCTACGCTGCACCGTCTGGGCATCCAGGCCTTTGAACCGATTCTGATCGAAGGCAAGGCGATCCAGTTGCACCCCCTCGTTTGCGCGGCCTTCAATGCCGACTTCGACGGTGACCAGATGGCCGTTCACGTACCGCTGTCGGTGGAAGCACAGATGGAAGCCCGCACGCTGATGCTGGCCTCCAACAACGTGCTGTTCCCGGCCAACGGTGAACCTTCCATTGTTCCTTCGCAGGACGTGGTGCTGGGGCTGTACTACACGACCCGCGAGCGCATCAATGGCAAGGGCGAAGGCCTGGTGTTCTCTGACACCGGTGAAGTCCAGCGTGCTTTCGACGCGGGTGAGGTCGAGCTCAATTCGCGCATCAATGTGCGTTTGACCGAGTACACCAAGAACAAGGAAACCGGCGAATTCGTGCCTTCGACCAAGCTCTGGGAAACCACGGCCGGCCGTGCCCTGTTGTCGGAAATCCTGCCCAAGGGCTTGCCGTTCGCCAACATCAACAAGGCTTTGAAGAAGAAGGAAATCTCCAAGCTGATCAACGTGTCGTTCCGCAAGTGCGGTCTCAAAGAGACCGTGGTGTTTGCCGACAAGTTGCTGCAGTCCGGTTTCCGTCTGGCGACCAAGGCCGGTATTTCCATCTGTATCGACGACATGCTGGTGCCGCCGGAAAAGCACGACATCATTGCGCGTGCCCAGAAGGAAGTGAAAGAAATCGAACAGCAGTACGTCTCCGGTCTGGTGACGGCGGGTGAGCGCTACAACAAGGTGGTGGATATCTGGGGCAAGTCGGGTGACGAAGTGTCCAAGGTGATGATGGCCAAGCTCTCCAAAGAGCTGGTGATCGACCGCCACGGCAATGAAGTGGCGCAAGAGTCCTTCAACTCGATTTACATGATGGCCGACTCCGGCGCCCGCGGTTCTGCAGCGCAGATTCGGCAGGTGGCTGGTATGCGGGGTCTGATGGCCAAGCCTGACGGCTCCATCATCGAGACGCCGATTACGGCGAACTTCCGCGAAGGTCTGAACGTGCTGGAGTACTTCATCTCCACCCACGGTGCCCGTAAGGGTCTGGCCGACACGGCATTGAAGACGGCCAACTCCGGTTACCTGACCCGTCGTCTGGTCGACGTGACCCAGGATCTGGTGGTGACCGAGCAGGATTGCGGTACCCACGCCGGCTACCTGATGCGCGCCATCGTCGAAGGCGGTGAAACCATCGAGTCGCTGCGTGACCGTATCCTCGGCCGCAGCGCTGCTGATGACGTGTTGCATCCGGAAAACCAGTCGGTGCTGGCACTGGCCGGTGAAATGCTGGATGAAGACAAGATCGAAGAGCTGGAAGCTGCTGGCGTCGACGAAGTCAAGGTGCGTACGGCACTGACCTGCGAAACCCGTTTTGGTATTTGCGCCAAGTGCTACGGACGCGACTTGGGCCGTGGCGGCCTGATCAACTTCGGCGAAGCCGTTGGTGTGATTGCCGCCCAGTCGATCGGCGAACCGGGTACCCAGCTGACCATGCGTACCTTCCACATCGGTGGTGCCGCATCGCGTGCCGCTATCGCTTCGAGCGTGGAAGCCAAGTCCAACGGCGCGATCGGCTTCAACGCCACGATGCGCTATGTGACCAATAGCAAGAGCGAATTGGTGGTGATTTCGCGTTCCGGCGAAATCATCATCCATGACGAACATGGACGTGAGCGTGAGCGCCACAAGGTGCCGTACGGCGCCGTGCTGACGGTCAAGGCCGACCAGGTCATCAAGGCTGGCGCGATTCTGGCTAACTGGGATCCGCTGACCCGACCCATCATTACCGAATTCGCTGGTAAGGCGCATTTCGAGAATGTGGAAGAAGGCCTGACGGTGGCCAAGCAGGTCGACGAAGTGACCGGTCTGTCCACCCTGGTGGTGATCGATCCGAAGCGCCGTGGTTCCGCCAAGGTGGTGCGTCCGCAGGTCAAACTGATCGACGCGATGGGCAAGGAAGTCAAGATTCCTGGCACCGACCACTCGGTGACGATCGGTTTCCCGGTTGGCGCGCTGGTGCAAGTGCGCGACGGTATGGATGTGGGTCCAGGCGAAGTGCTGGCACGTATCCCAATCGAAGGCCAGAAGACGCGCGACATTACCGGCGGTCTGCCACGTGTGGCCGAACTGTTCGAAGCCCGTTCGCCGAAAGACAAGGGCGTGCTCGCCGAAGTCACCGGTACCGTGTCCTTCGGTAAGGAAACCAAGGGCAAAGTGCGCTTGCAGATTACCGATCCGGAAGGCAAGGTCTGGGAAGAACTGGTGCCCAAGGAAAAGAATATCCTGGTGCACGAAGGCCAGGTCGTCAACAAGGGCGAGTCGGTGGTCGACGGTCCGGCCGATCCACAGGACATCCTGCGTCTGCTGGGTTCCGAAGAACTGGCCCGTTACATCGTGGACGAAGTGCAGGACGTGTACCGCTTGCAAGGCGTGAAGATCAACGACAAGCACATTGAAGTGATTGTTCGTCAGATGCTGCGCCGTGTGGTGGTCGAGGCCGCTGGTGACTCCAACTACATCAATGGTGAACAGGTCGAGCGTTCGGAAATGCTCAACACCAACGACGCCTTGCGCGCCGAAGGCAAGATTCCTGCTGCGTTTACCAATCTGTTGCTGGGTATTACCAAAGCGTCCTTGTCCACAGACAGCTTCATCAGCGCGGCTTCCTTCCAGGAAACCACCCGCGTGTTGACCGAAGCCGCCATCATGGGCAAGCGCGACGAGTTGCGCGGTCTGAAGGAAAACGTGATCGTTGGTCGCCTGATTCCTGCAGGTACTGGTCTGGCTTACCACGAAGCCCGCAAGGTGCGCGAGAAGATGGACGACGCCGAGCGCCGCGCCATCGCCGACGCCGAAGCGGCAGAGTTGGCCGGCAATGCCAGCGAAGACGTGTCTGCTGACGAAGGTTCGACCCACGAATAAGCGGGTCTGACAGGCCCTCGGGCTGGCGCCCCAGGTTCGCATATTGCGCACCTGGGGCGTTTTCTTTTGGCTCTGCGATTTACGGGTATGCTGACCGGATGAGTGCTTCCCTGTTGAGCTGGATCCTGGCCGCCGTCACCTTGTTTTGGTGTGTCGGACTGTTTCAGCGGATATCGCGCATGCGTGCGGCGGTGCTGGAAGGCTTGGTGCTGGTGGAAAAGCAGTTAACGCGTTATATCCACCTGGTGGAGATGCAGTTCGCAGACATCGAAGGTACGCCGATTGCGCCGCAATGGGCGTCGCTGTTGGCGCTGGTGCGGACTTTGCCTGCTACCAGTCAGGCGGCACGCAGTGCGCCCTTTGTGGCCACTGAGCTGGAGCCGCTGGGCCTCGCCATCGACCGCATCCGGGAGCAGGTAGAGCGCCTGCGCATGCTGCCCGGAATGCAGAAAATGTGGCAGGAAGCGGTGTTCAGTGTGAGCGCCGCACGGTCGCGTTATAACGACGACGCCACCAATTACAACGCGGCCTTGCACCAGGTTCCGGCACGCCTGGTGGTCGGGCTGATGGGCTTCAAAGCCGCTGTTCGTCTATAGGAATACATGCAGCAAAACAAAGAACAAGTTCCTCTCTGGAAGCAACTCCAGGCCTGTGCCGAAGTGGTGCGCGCGGTGCGCCAGGGCATGTCCGGTGGTGCCGCCGTGGACGCTGTAGCGCCCGCCTTGCGACCGGGCGTGCAGGCACTGGTGTTTCATGTCTGGCGCAATCTGGGCCGGGCTGAGGCGCTGCGCAAGGCGCTGGCGCCACGCGCTCCCCCGCCCTTGAGCGATGCCTTGCTGTGCGTGGCACTGGCGTTGGCGTGGCAGGAGGCGCAAGCGCCGTATGACACGTTCACGCTGGTGAATCAGGCGGTGGAGGCTGCCAAGCGGCACCCGGATTGCCGCCCCCAGATGCGTTTTGTGAATGCCTGCCTGCGGCGCTTTCTGCGCGAGCGTGACAGCCTGGTGTCTCTGACAGACAAAGACCCGGTGGCGCGTTGGAACCATCCGCAGTGGTGGATCGCGCGATTGCAAAAAGACCATCCGCAGGATTGGGAAAACATTCTCACCGAGGCGAACCGGCATGCGCCCATGACCCTGCGTGTCAACACCCGGAAAATCAGTGTCGCGGCGTACCAGCAGGCACTTCTGACCGCTGGCATTGCGGCCCGGCCAGTGGTCTTGAGCGGCATCGAACTGGAGCGGGCACAAGCCGTGAGCAGTCTGCCGGGATTCGCCGAGGGCTGGTTTTCGGTACAGGATGCCGCTGCACAGCTTGCTGCGCCACTGTTGCTGGGTGGTCTGGACGGCGTTGCCAAACGGCGGGTGCTGGATGCCTGTGCCGCGCCCGGGGGCAAGACCGGACACTTGCTGGAGCTGGGCGTGCAGGATGTAACCGCGCTGGACGTTGATGCGCTGCGCGGTGAGCGCATCCGGCAGAACCTGGCGCGTCTGGATTTGGCAGCCACGGTGCTGACGGCGGATGCCGGACAAGTGCAGGACTGGTGGGATGGCCGGGTTTTCGACGCGGTTTTGCTGGATGCCCCTTGTAGCGCTTCGGGCATTGTGCGCCGCCATCCGGACGTGCGCTGGCTGCGCCGCGCCAGTGACATTGAGCAACTGGCAGCCGAGCAAAAACGCCTGCTGGCGGCGCTCTGGCCCCTGGTGGCCGAGGGCGGACGGCTACTGTATTGCACCTGTTCGGTTTTCGCTGCAGAAGGCAAAGACCAGTTGCAAACGTTTCTTGCACACAACACCGACGCCCGCTTGTTGCCGTCACCGGGCGAATTAATCCCCAGAAAATTCAAAAATATGGACTCCGTCCAGGACAATCGCCACGGTGACCATGATGGATTTTTTTACGCACTGTTGGGAAAATACAAACATTAGCGCTTGGCTAAGGGGCTTGTTCCTGTGCGTCTTTCTTGGCACCGGGGTGCTGGGCTACGCCCAGGTCGCGACCGACATCACCCAGCTGCGGGTCGACCGTTCGGACGACGAGCTGCAGCTAAGTGCCTTGCTGCAGTTTGAATTGCCTTCGGTGGTGGAGGATGCCCTGCTCAAAGGCATTCCCATGGTGTTTGTGCTGAGCACCGATGTGCTGCGCGAGCGCTGGTACTGGTACGACAAACGCCTGGCCGGTGCCGAGCGCCACATGCGCCTGGCATTCCAGCCGCTGACGCGGCGCTGGCGTCTGAATGTCAGCTCAGGCGCGGGTTCGGTCGGCCTGAACCTGAACCAGAGTTTTGAAACCCTGGCCCAGGCCCTGAGCGCGGTAAAGCGCGTGGCCAAATGGAAGATCGCCGACATGGCCGATCTCGACGGCGCCGGAAAATACCGCATTGAATGCCGCTTTCGGCTGGACCTGAACCAGTTGCCGCGCCCGTTCCAGCTGGGTGCCATTGGCCCCTCGGAATGGGATATTGCCGCAACGGCGCAGCTGCAAATCTCTCCCGAGACCCTGAAATGACAGAGTCCGGCGTGAAAGCGGTGCCGGCGGCAAGCCACAGCACGCGCGCCGTACGCCGCACCGTGACATTGGGTGCGCTGGTGATGGTGATCATCGGCCTGGTGCTGCTGTACATGCTGATGCAGGCCACCAACAACCGTGACCTGTACGAGCGCAACTATGCCTTGCTGTTCTACATCAACGTGGCGGTGGCGTCGATTTTGCTGGTGTCTATCGTCTGGGTGTCCCACCGATTGGTGATCCGCCTGCGGCAAGGCCGTTTTGGCAGCCGCCTGCTGGTCAAACTGGCGGCCATTTTTGCGTTGGTCGGGTTTGCGCCGGGCTTGCTGATCTATGTGGTGTCTTATCAGTTTGTTTCGCGGTCGATTGAAACTTGGTTTGACGTCAAGGTCGAAGGTGCATTGGATGCCGGGCTGGGCCTGGGGCGGGTGGCGTTGGATACCTTGTCGCTCGACCTGGCGGCCAAGGCCAAGGTCGCGGCGCAGCAACTCGCCGACGTGCCGGACAGTGCCCTGGCCGCACAACTCGAGCACATGGTCGATCCGCTGGGGGCTTCGGACATGGCGGTCTGGACCGGCGGCGGTGTGTTGATTGCCAATGGCGGGCAGTCGCGCATTCAACTGATGCCAGACAAACCCAGCGGTGCGCAATTCCGGGCCGCCAGGGCGGATCGCTCGGTCTCCTGGATTGAAGGACTGGACGATGCGCTTCCGGATACGGTGCCGAATTCACGCATCCGCGTGCTGGTTCCAATGTTCGGGGTTCCGGTTGTCGGCCTGAGTCCGGACATCCGTTACTTGCTGGTGTCCAAGACCTTGCCACACAACCTGGTGGTGAATGCCCTGGCGGTGGCGGCGGCGAACCGCGAGTACCAGGAGCGCTCGCTGGCACGCGAAGGACTCAAGCGCATGTACATCGGCACGCTGACCCTGAGCCTGTTTCTGGCTGTGTTTGGTGCGGTGTTGCTGGCGGTAGTGCTGGGCAACCAGATCGCCCGGCCCTTGCTGGTGCTGACCGAGGGTGTCAGCCAGGTGGCGGCCGGTGACCTGAGACCGAAACTCAGCTTGCAGGGCAAAGACGAACTGGGCGGCCTGACGCGCGCCTTTGCCACCATGACGGCGCAGTTGGCCGATGCACGCCAGTCGGTGGAGCGCAGCATGGCGCAGGTGGATGCGGCGCGCGCCAACCTGCAAACCATTCTGGACAACCTGACGGCGGGCGTGATTGTGCTGGGGCCGGACGGGGAAATCCGCACTTCCAACCCGGGCGCGGCGCGGATTTTGAAAATCCCCTTGCAGGAACACAGCGGCCAGGCGCTGGCGGCAATTCCCGGGCTGGAAGCGTTTGGCCGCGATGTGCAGGCCCAGTTTTCCGAGTTTTTGCAGGGTCAGGCGGATCAGGAGCGCGACCATTGGCAGAAGTCGTTTGAACTCGGCGTGTCGCAGGCGCCGATGCACAGCCCATTTGAGCGCGCGCTGACGGTGGTGGCGCGTGGCGCCGAATTGCCAGGCAATGCGCACCTGCTGGTGTTTGATGACATCTCGGAGATTGTTTCGGCACAGCGGGCCCAGGCCTGGGGTGAAGTGGCGCGCCGCCTGGCCCATGAAATCAAGAACCCGCTGACCCCGATCCAGTTGTCGGCGGAGCGCCTGGAGATGAAGCTGACCGGCAAGCTACAGCCCGCCGAGCAGGCGATTCTGAACAAGTCGGTGAAAACCATTGTTGACCAGGTGGACGCCATGAAGCGTCTGGTGAATGAGTTTCGGGACTACGCGCGCCTGCCGGCAGCCGAATTGAAACCGGTGGATTTGAATGCGCTGATTCAGGACGTATTGCATTTGTACGAGGCCGAGTCCAACCACGTGCCGGTGCTCACTGCGTTGGACGCCGATTGTCCGCTGGTGCGGGGTGACCCGCAGCAGTTGCGCCAGGTCATCCACAATCTTTTGCAGAATGCCCAAGACGCTAGCGAATCCGTTGCCGGCGATGGCGCGCACTCCGATAGCATCACTGTGCGAACCCAATGGCAGGCTGCGAAGGGCAGGGTTCGGCTCAGTGTGCTTGACAATGGAACCGGCTTCGCCGAAGCCATTTTGAAGCGTGCTTTTGAGCCTTATGTCACGACCAAGACCAAAGGAACCGGTTTAGGGCTGGCCGTGGTCAAAAAAATAGCAGATGAGCATGGTTCCAGGGTCGATATCAGCAATCGCATGTCAGACGGTCACGTAATAGGTGCGCAAGTGTCGCTATCATTACCTGTTGTAAATAGTTGACAGCTTGGGCCGTGACAGGCTGTATTTGGAATTCTGAGAGGCAGCGCAGACGAAATGGCAAACATTCTTGTGGTGGATGATGAGCACGGAATCCGTGATCTGCTCTGGGAGATCCTGAACGACGAGGGACACCAGGTGGAGCTTGCCGAAAATGCCGCGCAAGCGCGTGCCGCACGCCTGCACGAGCAACCGGACCTGGTGCTGTTGGACATCTGGATGCCCGATACCGATGGCGTGACCCTGTTGAAGGAGTGGTCCTCTACCGGCTTGCTGACCATGCCGGTGATCATGATGAGCGGCCATGCCACCATAGACACGGCGGTCGAGGCCACCAAAATCGGCGCGCTGGCGTTTCTGGAAAAGCCGATCACCATGCAAAAGCTGCTCAAGGCGGTGGAGCAGGGCTTGGCGCGGGGGGTGTTGCACCGGGCCGCCATCGCCGAAGCCAGTGTCAAGGACAGTGTGCATTTGCAGGCCCAGGACGCGGCGCAGGCGGCGGCCCCCAGCACGGCGGACCAGGGCCCGCGGGCAACGCAGAATTTTTTGCTGGACAAGCCCTTGCGTGAAGCCCGCGATGAATTCGAAAAGGCCTATTTTGAATACCATCTGGCGCGTGAGAATGGCTCCATGACCCGGGTCGCAGAGAAGACCGGCCTGGAGCGAACCCACCTCTATCGCAAGCTCAAGCAACTTGGCGTAGACCTGTCGCGCAGCAAACGCCATCTGGTTTGAGCGGCGGCGCTTAGCTGTGGCGCTTAACTGCTGCAATTAGCTGCTGCAATTAGCTGCTGCGATCAGCGCACGGCGCTTGCCTTGGAGCGCCCAACAAAAACCGGCTGCTTAGGCGCCGGACCGCAGACAGTACAGACGTACGACAAGGTCCGGCAACAATGCCCGACGGGTTTTTTTAGGCACTCCTAATCGGACACATAAACCGCGCGTCCATTCAGTGCCTGCACTGGGCGTGCATTGGCGTTGAACAGGGCCCGGAATGCCTTCACCTGGTCGGGGCCAATTTGCACCGTCTGGCGCATGATCATCCATTGCACGCCTTCGGAGCACGGTGGCGTGGTGAGCGAACCCGAATACGCGTAGTAGCTGCGCTCGGCCGGTAGCAGGCTGTTGAGATCGAGTTTTAACCCTTCGACACTGATTTTTTCACCCGGTCTGGGCAGGTGCGCAAACACCGGGCCATAGGCGGAGCTGGGTTTTCCGGCCTGCAGCAGAACCGCCAGCACCGCCAGTTGACCCAGCGCATTTTTGTGGACGAAGTGGGCCACCATTTCCGCGCGCCTGCCATTGAACGCTTCTTCGCTGGGGGTGTGAAAGTGGACTTCCTGCAGTTCGTAGCGCTGCGTGCCGAGCGTCAGGGTCTGGCCGGCGGGCACTTGAATTTTTACCGTGGCGCCATTGTTTACAAAGAAAGGTTCGATCACCTGGTAGCCGAACTGCAGCGCCGGCAGATCGGCTTTTTCAGGATTGCGGATGTCGATCGGACTCTGGTAGCTGCCCTGGCTGCAGCCCTCATAAGCGGCATTGAGTTCGCCCCAATGTTCCGGACCGCTGGCGCCTTTGCCGTATGACCACGGGGTGGTGGCGTTGTCGGACGCAAGGGCGTGGCCGGCGGTGATGAGCAGCGTCGCCAGAAGCAGGGTAAAACGGTGGGGCAGGATCACAGCGGTAGTCCTCGTGCATGAAAGGTGGATGAGCACCGATGTCATCGACAGGCCAGTGGGCTGGAAGCGCCGGACACGAGGTGTGTCGGCATGATTTCGCAAGCTGCGCGAGGCCCCAAGCCAGAGTGCAAAGAAATGGGCAATTTGCGACCAATAGTTGAATTGCCAACCGCTATTGCCAAATGCGCCAAAGACCGTGCTATAATTCAAGGCTCAGGCCCGGTAGCTCAGTCGGTAGAGCAGAGGATTGAAAATCCTTGTGTCGGTGGTTCGATTCCGCCCCAGGCCACCAAATTGATCAATCCATCGTTATGGTGGGTTTTTCTTTGATTCCCTTCGGGGAGTCACCCATGCGGGAATAGCTCAGTTGGTAGAGCGATACCTTGCCAAGGTATAGGTCGAGAGTTCGAGCCTCTTTTCCCGCTCCATGGTTGCTATGTAAAAAGCCCGTCCTTGTGACGGGCTTTTTACTTTCTGCTGTCTGCTCTTAACTTCCTGCTCTTTGCATTCTGCGTTTGTACAAAACGCCGTCTGGTTCTTATTCACGCGCCATTTTCCTGCGCTCGATGGACCTCCTGAGTACCAGGGTTGCCAGTACGGCCACGGCGCCTGAGCCCGTCAATGCTGCAGCATTGGAGAGCATGGTGATGGCTTCAACAATGGCACTAATGCTCAACTGTTGCACGTAGTCCACCAGCGCAATCACATCAGAGCTGCGTATGTCGCGCAGGTCTTCAATGCCTATCGAGGGATCTTGCCAGCCATTTTGTTGCAGGCGAAATTTGGCGAACGTTCCACCGGCCACGGAGATGAGTCCCAACAAGCCCAAGGGACGCAGGAGATGTTCGAGCAGAGATTTGCGCACAACAGGCGGCGCGGTCTCGTAGGCGCGACCGACCAGCAGATTGAGCATGCGTCGTTTTTCCGTGGCTTCGGACGATTCGTAAACGTCGATCACGATTTCATTGATAGCCAGGTCCGTGCTGGAAGGCGCTGGAACCGAGTCTTTGTGTGCTGAAGTGGGCGCGGGCTGTTGCATGTGCTTCTCCTGTGCGGTGGCGGTGCTAGCTGACAAGGGCTATTCTGCGGAGCCTGTGTAAGCAAGGCGTTGTGAAAACGTGTCCTTGTGTAAATTCACCATGCGCCGCTGGGACTGCGCCCGGGGGCCGAGATTATTGGTCTGGCACGGCACTGGCGAACCCTTTGGGGCATTACTGTGCTGGTGGCGGAGGGCCTGGCTGCAGCGATCTATCAGCCCAGCGGGGGAAAATTCGTTACAAATGCGCGGCCAGAAGCACCCGGTCACGGCTGTGTGTGCGCTTCATTGGCGTGCATAGCGGCGATGAATCCCTGTGCGCGGGGGGCTCAGCACGGCGCCGTTGGAAAAGTCAATTAAGATGAAATCCGTTTGCGCGACTTGGCCGGGGCGCCATTTCGCCTCCTGCACAGAAATTCAAACAGCCCCATGGAACCGGCAGCAGCGCACCCATTGCGCCATGGCATCGAAATCGCACACAGAAAATCAATGAAAATCCGTTCGGCATTCTTGCTGCAAGTTGCTACTGCCACGATACCCTCGCTGATTCTTCTTTCCGTTGTGCCGGTGGTGCGCAACAGACTGGGCCTTGGCGCGTTTGCCGGCTTCACCGTGATCGTTTCCGCTATTGGGTTGTTGAACATTCTTGATGGCGGTCTAGGTCGGGCGGTGACTTATTTTGTCAGCAAGGCCCGATCCAAGGGCTCGGTACGCCGCGTACAGGCCGCAGTGCTTGGCGGCCTGGCGGTGGGTGTTGGGTTCGCGCTGGTCGTGATGGCCGCCGCTGCGGTACTGCTGGGGCTGCTGCACGGTGAATCGTTCGTGATAGCACGCAGTGCCATCGCCGTAATGCTGGCTTTCTGCCCGGTATTTATCGCCGGGTCGGTACTCAAAGGTGCGCTGGAGGGGCAGCAGCGCTTTGCCCTATCTGCTGCGCTGCAACTGACACACGGTGCCGTGATAGGTGTCGCGCCGCTTCTGGTGATCAGCCAGGCCGACGATCTTGTGCGGTATGCCTGGGTTGTCGCAGCGGCGCGTGTCAGCCTGGTGGGCGCGCTTCTCTACGTGTCCGGGTTGCTGGTGCCTGGTTGCCGGGGCTTGGTGCGAACGCTGGGCGTGCACTCGCGGCGTCTGTTGCATTACAGCCAGTGGCTATTTTTCTCGAATATCGTAGGAATAGGCATCGTCTTTGCAGACCGCTTCACTATTGCCGGCTATTTTCAAAGCAGCATCGTGGCGGCGTATGTGTTGCCAATGGAGTTGATAGCGCGTGGTCAATTGCTGGTGGCGGCGTTCTGCAGTGTCATGTTCCCGAAGCTGGTCATGCATATTCAGCGCGCGGATGGTGGTGACTTCGCGGCGCTCATCGGCAATGCACAAGGCGTGGTCCTTGCCGGGACCGTTGCAGCTGGATTTGTCTGTGTGCCCTGGATGGAGCCGATGATGGGCTGGTGGCTGGGGCAGGTACTGGCAGCGCAAGCGGCCACCATTGCGCTGGTCGGCATCGTCGGACTGGCGCTGGTATCCAGTTCCTCGCTGTCGCTGCTGGCTATTAATGGCATGGGGCATACGCGCCAGGTTGCCATGCTGCACGCGGCGGAACTGCCGCTCTATCTCAGCCTGCTTTACCTGGCAACGATGGACAATTCGCTTACGCTGTTGCTGGCGGCCTGGCTTGTGCGTCTGCTCTTCGATGCGCTTGGCATGGAATTGATTCTGCGCAGCTTGTTTAAAAAGGCCGCGGCGGGCAGGTCGCTCGATGGCGCCAAAACGCTGTTTGGCCGAAGCCTGTTGGCAGCCCTGATAGGCACTTTGCTGGCACTCATTTTTCGTGCTTCCTATCTGTCGCCGGGGTGGCTACACGCCTGTGCTGCCGCTGGCGCGGCGTGTGCCTTGATGGCGATGGTAAATTTTGGCCTTCGACTCCGGCACTTACTTTCGGCATCTCCTACAACGCATACCCAGCCCACATGAAAACCACGTCCGTTGAGTCCCGTGATCCACGGTCCGACTACCTTTTGTCGGTCATCACGGTGACCTTCAATTCCCGCAATGAAATCGAAGATTTCGTGCATTCTTTCGAGCAGCAGCCGTTGGCGGTTCAGCTCTGGCTGGTGGATAACGCATCGACGGACGGCAGCGCAGACCAGCTGGAGCGCCTGGCCAGCCAGCACCGCTGGATCAAGGTCCTGCGCAATACCGCCAACGTGGGACTTGCTGCGGGCAACAATCAGCCGATCGCGCAGCTGGCATCGACCTACACCGCCATCATTAATCCCGACGTGGTGCTGCACCCGGGCGCGCTCAGCGTGCTGGTTGACTACCTGGAAAAAAATGCCGACGTAGTGGCCGTGGCGCCGGTGAATGTCACCCCGGATGGGGTCCCCCACTCAAGCTTCCACAAGGCCTGGACATTGGCGCATTTGTTGGTTTGGCGGATCCTGCCTGGGGCGCTTACGCAGCGCTTGTACAAGGCGTTTCGTGTGTATGAAGAACAGGACGTGCTGTTCGCTTCGGGCGCCTGCATCGTCATGCGTACCGCAGACTTCCAGCGCGTTGGCGGCTACGATCCGGAATACTTTCTGACGGTTGAAGATGTCTGCGATTTGTGTATTCGCCTGCGCCAGGGCGACCAGCGCAAGCGTGTGGTGGTGACCCCCACAGCCCGCATCACCCACTTGCGTTCGCGCAGCGCGTCGGAGGTGCCCTTCATTACGTTGTGGAACGGTGCGCGCGGCAGTATTTATCACTTCCACAAGCATGGCGGTTGGGTCGCCGGGCTTACGGCATATGCCATCGTATTTGGCTCGTCCTTGTTGCGGGTGCTGGTTGCCTTGCCGCGTGCCGCGTTCTCGGCGCGCGGCAAGGCCAGCTTGCGCAACAACTGGCAGGTGCTTCGGCAATTGCTGATCGACAACCCGCTATTCATCAAGATCCGTGCAAGGTAGATGCAGCATGCTACGCGTAGACGTACCCCATTGTCCGATCGATGGTGCTGATGGCATCGCGCGCTATGCCGACGTGCGCGACGCTTTTTTTGCGACCCCGGGACGCTGGACCTACCGACAGCACCAGCAAAGCGGGCACCTGTGGCTGGACCCACGTCCGGCAGACAGCGCTATTGCCGATATCTACAGCAACTACTACACCCACGCAGATGCAGCGTCCGCCGCCAGCACCGGCGTGTGGCAGCAAGCGCTGGCGCTGGCGCTGGCGGCCAGGCTCGGATACCCGGCGCCGAAGTCACCGCGCCGACTGGCAAAACTGGTGTCGGTGTTGCCCTCGGTCGGGGCTGCGGCCGAGCTGGAGGTAATGCGCATACCGGCGTCGGAAACCGGCCGCCTTCTCGATGTTGGCTGCGGCGGAGGGGCTTTCTTAAGGCGCATGCGCCAGGCCGGCTGGGCCGTTACAGGCACTGAGCCAGACGCCAAGGCTGCCGCCCGCCTGGCCGCCGCAGAAGGGTTCCCGGTTTACGGCACGCTGGACGATCTGTTGCGGGAGCGTGTGCAAGGCTTTGACCTGATTGTGCTCAGCCACGTCATCGAGCACTTGCCCGACCCCTTGCAAACACTGACGCAGTTGCGCAGCCTGCTGCGTGCCGGTGGCCGACTGCTGCTCACCACCCCCAACGCCAGGAGCCTGGGTTTGCGCATCTTTGGCGCCTCCTGGCGCGGGCTGGAGCCGCCACGGCACTTCAATGTGTTCTCACCAGACTCGCTGCGCCAGGCGCTGGAGCGTACCGGTTTTCAGGTCCAGCGAATGAGCACCGACGTGCGGCTGGCGCGCGGTATCTGGTACCTGAGCTATTTGGCCCGCAAGGGTGGGGTGGCGCTGGAAAGCAGGCGCGGTCCCGGACGGCGATTTCTGAAGTTCGCGGGCTATGTTTTTCAGCTCGTCGAAGCGCTTGCGGTCAAGCTCGGCCCGTCCCTGGGCGAAGAAATATTCTGCGCCGCCAGCATCGCCGATGCTGCGGGAGACGCCCCATGATGGCATCTGCGGCATCGGCATCGGCATCGGCATCGGCATCGGCGCCGCCGGCCGCGCCGGTGCCCGCCCTGGGTGTGATAACGGTTACCTTCAATGCGGCAACGTTTCTGCGTTCTTTCTTGGCATGCTGTCTGGCGCAGACGCAGTGCGACTTCGCGCTGCTGGTGATTGACAACTGCTCTGCCGACAACACGCTGGCAGTGTTGTCCGAAGTGCAGGATGCCCGCGTTCAGGTGCTTGCGAATAAGCAAAATATTGGTTACGCGGCGGCCTGCAATCAGGCGCTTGACTATTTTCGCGAACGGGGTGTCAGTGACGTGCTGTTTATCAACAACGACACCGAGTTCGCGCCTGACTTGTTTGCTTCGCTGCTGGCGCTTCGCGTGCGTTTTAACGCCGATGCGGTCACGCCCAGGGTCTGCTACGCCGAAGACACCCGCATCAATTGGTACGCCGGCGGTCGCTTTACTTTCTGGAAAGGCTTCCAGGGCGAGCACCTGGGTGACGGCCAGTTGCATGATCCTGCGGATGTCGTGCCGCGCTGGACCCCGGTTGCACCGGGTTGCTGTGTGCTGTTTCCCCTTGCCACTTTCGAGCGCATTGGACTCTTCGATCCCAACTACTTCGTCTATTTTGAGGACACCGACTATTTTCTGCGCATGGCACGCGGTGGCTTGCGCCTGCTGTACGCGCCGGGCACCGTGATAGCGCACAAAATAAGTCTGTCCACGGGCGGTGCACTGTCGGACTTTTCGATCCGCTATTACCAACGCAACCAAATGTATATATTGCGCAAGCACTTTGGCCCGGCAACGGTGGCCCTGCAAGTTGTGCTGCTGTTTCTGAAGGCATCGGTCCGTTTGCTGCTGCGGCGTGACTCCTTGCACCAGTACGCCTTGCGCCTGTCATCTTTGGTCGAAGGATGGAAGATGCCGCTGCCGCAGGCAGCGCTGTCGCCTGCAGTGCGGGGTGATTCATGAAGCGCCGCATCCCGGCATACGCGTGGGTGCTGCAATGACGATTGCAATAGACGGCATCATTTTTTCATTGCAGCAACACGGTGGCATCAGCGTCTACTTTCGCCAGCTGCTTGACTACCTGGGCCGGCAGCGGCTGTCAGCGACCCTGTATTTGGAACAACCGATACGCCAGGAACGCGCTGGCATCGCCCCGGGAATGGCCGCCCTAGAGCGCAGTGCGCGCCCTTTTGAACGCTACCGCAACTGCCGCGTCGCGCCGGACCTGGCGCTGTTTCACTCCAGCTATTACCGCCAACCGAGCGTGCCCGGCGTGCCCACCGTGGTGACCGTTCATGATTTCATTTATGAACGCTACCAGCGTGGCCCACGCCAATGGGTTCACAGTGCGCAAAAAAATGCCGCTATTCGCGCCGCCCAATCGGTGATATGTATCTCCGAATCCACGCGCCAGGACTTGCTCGAATTTGTGGGCGAAACGCCGGGTCAGCAAATACAAGTGATTCACAACGGCGTTGCCGATGTATTTCACAAGCTGCCATTGGCGCCATCCGACATTCCCTATGTGCTGTTCGTCGGCCAGCGCGCAGGGTATAAAAACTTCCGACTCGCTTTGGCCGCCATGGAGTTCCTGCCAGAGCTGGTGCTGCAATGCGTCGGTGGTGGTCCGATTCGTCCGGCCGAATTGGCGGGCGTGTCCGATGCCGTTGCGCGGCGCGTTCGGCACACCGGCTTTGTGTCCGATGAAGAATTGAACGTCTTGTACAACCGCGCCGTTTGCCTGCTGTACCCGTCCAGCTATGAAGGCTTCGGCATCCCGGTGGTGGAGGCCATGCGGGCCGGCTGTCCGGTTGTCAGCATGGATTGCAAGGCGGTACTGGAAGTGGGCCGGGATGCCTTGACGGTGGTGCCGGTGCTGGACCCGCATGCCATGGCGCAGGCTATTTTGCAAACTGCGTCTTCTGCGCGTGACAGCCTGGTCCAGAAAGGCCTGGCTGTTGTTCAAGGCTATTCCTGGGACGCCACGCATCGCCAGACCGTAGCGGTTTACCGCAGCCTGGGTGCCAGCTAGTGCCCGCTAGTCGCGCTGCTGAGGGCCTGCCGCTATCTGCTGGTCAGCACGTCCAACAACTTGGCCGGGTACTTCGCCAGAATTTTGAAAATATTGGTCCGTACGCCGTTTTCCTGGCAGGCGCGCAAAACTTCCCGGTTGAGCAGAATTTTGGCCCGCAGCCCACCCGTGCTGATGCCACCGTTTTGCATGGCAACCAGCACTTCCGGTATATGCCGATAGCGCAAGGCCGGTTTGCCGAGAAAAGCGCGGACCACAAATTCAAAATCGCCGGCAATCCGGTAGTCGGTTTTGAAATTTCCGACACGCGTGAATACCTCGCGCCGCAAAAACAGCGCGGGATGCGCAGGCATCCAGCCCCATGCCAGGCGCTCGGGCGTAAAGCGGTCGGAACGGTAGCGTCGCACAACCTGGTCGGGCGCGCTCTCATTGAAGTAGGCAACGTCACCCAGCACTGCGTCCAGGCGGTGCATTTTCATCAGGGCATCGACCCGGCTGATGGTTTGTGCTGAGGTGTAGTGATCGTCTGCATTGAGAAAGCAGATGACATCACCGCTTGCCACTTGGAGGCCCTTGTTCATCGCGTCGTAGATGCCGCGGTCTGGTTCTGAAATGAGCACCGACACATGCGGGCCGAACTCGCGTATCGCGGCCAGTGTGTCGTCTTGTGAGGCGCCGTCGATCAGAATATGTTCGATGTTCGGATGCTGCTGATGGGCGACAGACTGCAATGTGCGTTGTATGGTCGCGGCACTGTTGTAGCAAACGGTGACGATGCTGAACTTCATAGTTCTGGTTTGCTTCCTATTTCAAACTGGAACCGAGCAATCAACTTGCACCCCGGTCATGGTGCCCGTTTGCAAGCGCGTCCCTATGGCGCATGGTGCATGGCGCTGCATATATCTGGGCCTGTGTGCACAAATGGTCGGGTATTGTAGACGGCGGCCCTTATGGTTTTGCCACACATTCCAGCAACACCGCCTTGTGGTCCAGCGACAGGATGGTGTAGTGGCCAGCGGCCCAGCTGGGCAGATGCATCAGCAGTGCAAAGTGCCGCGTATCGAGCAGCAGATATTTCACGTGGTAGGTGCGCCGGAACGCGGTTAATTCAGCGTCGTGGTGAAACATGCGCTCATGCCCTATGTAATAGCGTCCGCCGTAGGCGTCAATGCGCGGATCAATCGATGGGCGCAGGCGTGGGTAGCTTCGATATACCAACTCTCCCCCAAACTCCAGCGTGGTGATGACATTGCCTTGGAGCGCGGGGTTGTCGAGTGCGCGGAGCATGGCCGCGGTCAGGGTATAGGGACTGGCAGCGGAGTAGGGAAAGTTGCCCTGCGTATTTCCATAGACCCAGGCCACGCCAAAAATTGTGCCGGAGAGTGCCAGCACCGCGGCGAACAAGGGCGCGCGCGCTTGCGCTGACTGCCAGGCCGGCGGTACCAGCGGTGCCAGCACCAGTACCGCTGCAATGCCCGGGTACACCAGGAACCGTATGCCGCTCAGGCTCAACACGGCGAACATGGCAAACAGCAGCAGGTCGACGCTGCTGAGTTGGCGCCAGTTGCGCAGCACCAAGGCGCCGCTCAGTGCCAGGCAGCCCAAGCCGATCCACAGACCGGGCAAGTGGCGTACGCGCGCATCGGTGATGGGCAGCCACTCCGATACAAAATTCCGTGCTGCCCATTCGTCCGCAGTGTCCGGGCCCAGGGTGAACCGAAGGACGAAGCGCCAGGAGTCCAGTCCACCCGCGTTCAGCAGTGCGCAGGCCAGCACCGCCAAACCCAGGCCGACGCAGTGCCGTGGCCTTGCCTGGCCGGCCCAGTGCCCGTCCCAATGGCCGTCCCAATGCCCGGCGCGCTGCGTGTCGAGCCAGGTCCCAAGCGCAAACAGGGCGGCAATCAGCGGGGCCAGTACGTAAGAGCCATGGGTGTTGGTCCACAGCACCACCCAGAGCAGTGCCAACGCCGTCGACGCCGCGTTGGCGCGCTGGCGAAAACGCTCCAGCGCCAGCAGATAAAGCACCAGCAGGACCAGTGCCAGCACCTCGGGGCGCAACACGTGGCGAAAATTCTCCACCACCATGGCCAGCAAGCCGAGCAGCAGCGCCACAGGTGTGCAGCCCCGGCTGCGTCGATAGGCCAGCTGCACCAGCACGGCAAACAGCAGCAGTCCGAGCGCGCCCAGCGGCAGTCCGAGTGCATCTTCGGGAACGGCTTGGGTGAGCGCATAAAACAGCACCGAGGGCAGCCATTCGTGGGCGTGGAAGGGCGCGTTTTGTGCCGGCGTAAACGGGAACAGCAAGGTGTTCGGAATGCGCATGTTATGCACAATCAGTTCGCCAATTTTTACTTGCAGCCAAAAGTCCGTCACCCGCAGCGGCTGGATGCAAATCAGTGCGACGCACAGGATGGACAGGGTCACCGCCAGCAGGCGCCAAGCGTCAGCGGCAAAGGGTTGGGCGAGCGGTCGCGGGAATGGGCGCATGACGCCAGAATTTAGGCAAGTGCGCGGCGCCGCGCGTCCGGTTTTGCCCCGGCACGCAGCAATCTGGGCGATTCAGTGGCTGGCCCTTGCAGCGCGGCTGGCCGCGCTTCCATGTAAACCTGTTACAATCGCCGGCTTGGTGCGCTGCAGGCTAGCGTTGGTGCCTGGATTTTTATCTTGGTGCTGGTGTGGTGAATGTGCATCAGGTCAAAAAAATTGAAGCGTTGGGCCATTGCGTTGAACGCTTCAGCGACCCCTTGGGGTTCATCCGCGGGAATAGCTCAGTTGGTAGAGCGCAACCTTGCCAAGGTTGAGGTCGAGAGTTCGAGACTCTTTTCCCGCTCCAAATTCTTTTCATGGCTCCGGTCGACCCTGTGGTGGACCTGAATTCCGGTTCTTATTTGCCCGCCATGGCAGTGCAGAGCCGGTCGCAAAAAACACCGAAGTACGGTCTGCTGCATGCGTAGCATGCCGGAGGCGGGTGGCGCAGTGACTGCGCGCAAAAAAATAGATAAAAACAGGGAAGTAACAATGACAACAATGCATGCGTCCAGGGTCAGGGGACGTGGAGATTTTCGTATTGAAAGTGACGGCGGCCTGCAAAGTCCGCACTGGACTTGCACCAGCGCCCATTCCATCAGCGTGCACGAGCGCTCTTTGGCCGTGGCCATGGCGGCCAAGAGCCGCAGCAAGACATCGGGCGGCGAAATCCGCGTGGTATATGCGCCGACCGGTGAGGTGATTTTCAGAAAGTCGAACTAAAGCGCAGGTGCCGCGCTTGCCGGCCGGCGATCAGCTTGCGCCATGGGCGCGCAGGAAGTCGCGGTATTCCATGTCTGACACCAAAATGTGCCGGGTCCACCAGTCGGCAATGAATTCCTGCAGGCTGACCTGGTCGGCCATGCCCGTGCTTGCGGCGAGGGACTGCTCGGCGATTTGCCGGCAATACTCTATGTGGTCGTCTTTCTGGTCCTTCAGTTTGGCGTAGCCGTAGCTTTGCAGCAGCGCTTCTTCCGCAGCAAAATGCTGCCGCGAATATTCCGACAGTTCATGCAGAATTTCATGAAAATCGTGGTGGCTGCTGGCCCCGCTGTTGGACACTGCTGCGCCCAGCGCATTGCACAATTTCAGAAGCTTGCGATGCTGACTGTCCAGCAGGGAACTGCCGACACTGAAGCTTGGATCCCAAATCGCAACATTACGCACGGCGCCTTCTCTCCTTTGTTGGCAAAACTACGCTCTCTGGCTCGCGGGTCATTGGCATTGGCATTGGCATTGCGCTACTTCGCCCGCTGCAGTGGGACATAGTATGCGCGATATCCAAAGAGGCTTCGGCAGCACGCAGACGGTTTTTCAGAGCAATGGCAGGCCATATGTATTGCCGCAATAATTTATCGTCACAATTTATCGCCAGTATTTATCGCAAATACAAGCAATTGTTGTGCCATCAATGCTGTGCCAGCAGCTCCAGTGCCCTGGCAAAGGTAAAGTCGCCGATCGCCGCGGCAATGGCGCTGGCTTGCGGATGGAGGGCATGGAGCAGTGGTGCATGGCTTTCCCACAAGGTCAAGGCCGCAGCGTCGTCGTTCTCCAGCATGTGCCGCAGTTGTTCCAGCAGTGCACTGCCGAAGGCGCGCTCTGCGTCAGAGAGGGGGCGACTGGCCACGCTGACGGGTGTTGCCAGCAGGGCAGGAATGTCCTTCAAGGCGGCGAGTAACTGGTCTAGTTGTTCGGCCGTGCGCTGTTCTTCCACGCGGAGGCGTTGTCGCGTTGCGTTGTTGCGCAGTGCAGTTTCCAGCGCGGCAGCCTGGGTTTGCAAGGCGGTGGCGCCCAGGTTGCCCGCCACGCCACGCAAGGTGTGGACCAGGCGCTCGGCGGTTTGCGTGTCACCCTGGTCCAGCGCCTGGCGCATTTCGCGCATGGCGCTGGCCTGGCTACTGATGAACTTGCGCAGCAGGGCCAGATACAGCGCCGGTTTGTTGGCGCTGCGTGCCAGGCCCAGCGCCGGGTCCAGTGCGGTGACCGTGCGCAGGGCCCGCAGCAGTTCGCCGCTGTCGCTGGTTGCAGCGGCGGGCGCGCGCGGCGCTGCTGCCGGCATGCCCAGGCCCTCGCGCTCTTTGACCCAGCCCAGCAAAGCTTGCCACAGCGCGCTTGGCAGTATCGGCTTGCTGACGAAGTCGTTCATGCCGGCGGCGATGCAACGGTCGCGGTCCGCCCGCATGGCGTTGGCGGTCATGGCGATGATGGGCAAGCGCTCTGGCGCGTGCGTTTCCCGGATTAGCCGGGTGGCGGTGATGCCGTCCATGACCGGCATTTGCATGTCCATCAGGACCAGGTCGTAGGGACGCTGCTCCATGGCGCGCGCCTGCACCTGGTGCACGGCGATTTGCCCGTTGCCGGCCAGGTCGATGTCCATGCCGGCATCGCGCAACATCTCGCAAGCCACCTGCTGGTTGATCTCGTTGTCTTCCACCAACAGAATGCGGGCCCCGCGAATGCGCTGCATTTCGCGGTCCCACTGGGTGTCATCGCTGCTGCGGTCCGGGACCTTGGCCTGGGCGTTGCCGAGCAAGGCCATCATGGCGTTGACCAGCTGGGAAGCGTTCAGTGGTTTGCTCAGTACCTGCAGGATGCCGGCTTGCTGTGCCAGCGGTGCCAGGTCTTGCAGTCGGTGGGCCGTGACCAAGACCATGGCGGGACAGTCTGGCAGCGCCAGGGCGCGCATGGCGTGCACGGTTTGCAGCCCGTCCATGTCCGGCATCAGCCAGTCGATGATGGCAAAGTCGAACGGTGTTTGGCCGGTGGCGGTTTGCACCGCTTCAACCGCGGCCCTGCCGCTGTGCACGGTGTCGGTCTGAAAGCCCAGGCTTTGCAGTAGCTCGGTTAACACCCGTGCCGCTGTTTCGTTGTCGTCCACCACCAGCACCCGGCGCCCGGTGCGTTCGAGTTCGCCCAGTGGCTGCGCGGCTTGCGTGGCACCGATGCCCAGGCGCGCCTTGAACCAGAAACTGGACCCCGCGCCGTAGACACTTTCCACGCCGACCGAGCCGCCCATGGCTTCGGCCAGGCACTTGCTGATAGCCAGCCCCAGTCCGGAGCCCCCGTACTCGCGTGTGGTGGAGCTGTCGGCCTGGGCAAAGCTGGAAAACAGCCGGGTGATTTGTTCCGGCGTCAGGCCGATGCCGGTGTCGCTGACGGTGAATAGCAGCAGTGCTTCCGATGCGCTGCATTCCAGCATTTTGATGCGCAGCTGGATGTTGCCGCACTGGGTAAATTTGACGGCATTGTTGGCGTAATTGATGAGAATTTGCCCGAGCCGCAGCGGGTCCCCGACCAGGGTTCTGGGGATGTCGCTGGCGACGCTGCAGAGCAGCTCCAGACCCCGCGCTTCGACTTTGTCGGAAACCAGATTGACGACGTTGTCGATGACGGCGTCGAGTTCGAACGGAACCGCTTCGATGTCCATCTTGCCGGCTTCGATTTTTGAAAAATCCAGAATGTCATTGATGATGCCGAGCAGGTGTTCGCCGCTGTGCTTGATTTTGCGCAGGTAGTCGCGGATGCGTTCTGGCATCGGGTGTTTCAGGGCCAGCCCCGAGAGCCCGATGATGGCGTTCATGGGGGTGCGAATTTCGTGGCTCATATTGGCCAGAAATTCCCCCTTGGCGTGCGATGCCGCTTCGGCGGCATTCAGCGCCTGGCGCAGTGCGGCGGCACTTTCGTGTTCCTTGCGCTGGTAGCTGCGCAAGTTGCTGCGCATCACTGCCAGGTGGCCCATGACGCTGTGCGCTTCAAACTGCCTGGCCTCGTCGGTGGCGTCCAGGTCGCCATTCGCCACTTTGGTGATGGCGGCCTGGACGTTGTCAATGGTGTCGCCCATGGCATGGCGCAGTTTTTCAACGAAGCCATTGAAGTTATCGGTCAGTGTCGCCAGTTCGGTGGTGCTGCTGCGGGCCAGGCGCAGCGACAGGTCGGCCTCGCCCGAGGCGACATCGGACAGGGCGGCGCCCAATGCGCGAATCGGGCGGATAACAACACGGCGCAAGGCCAGCACCATGGCCATCACGATCATGCAATTGAGCGCGGCAAATTGCAGCAGCATGACCTCCAGGTCATGGCGCAGGCTTTCGTGCACCGATTTGTAGCTCAGATACAAGGTAATCGAGCCGAGGTGGCGGATGGTCTCGCCATCGCGGTAGACGATGTCGAAAGTGCGGGTCTGGTCCGCTGTGCGCGCCACTGCGGGTTTGTTTGAACCAGACGCTGGCGCGGTGTACACCGGCTGGTCGCTGGCGGCCACGGTGATGCCGAGCAGAAAGGGCTCGGACAGTTCTGCGTCGACGATCTGGTGCACGCCCTGCGTGTCGAACTGCCAGATCGCATTGGCAACGCTGGCCGACAGGCGTTTGCCGAGTTTTCCAACCTGGCTGTCGACGCGTTGCAGGCGCTCGGTCTGGTTGTTGGTGTAGATGAGGTAGCCGAACGACCCCAGCACCAGGGAGGTGACGACGATGACGATCACGGAAAAGCGGAACTGCACCGACTGAAACATCTGGGACATCTTCGCTACCGCGCGCATGGCAAAAATAAAAAAAGTGTTCGAACGTGAACACTGCCATCTATTCGCTACTTCGTATTGCACGCATCGTTCATTGGAAATCAATTTTTTGGAGAAACTTCATGTCGAAAAAAATCTTCGATGGCAGCTTTCCAGGAACGGGTCCCAGTGGCATAGCGCTGCGTGCGTTGCTGTCTGGGCTGTTTGGGCTGTTGTGGGGCGGCACTGTGCTGGCGACACCGGCCGGGGCGGCGAGTGCTGCGACCGACGGCCAGGTGCTGGCTGCGGCAGAAAAAATCCAGTACCAGACCTATACCGCTTGGGTCCGCGAGGCCGGTGGATGTGCCAACATACAGAGCTATCAGAGTCCCTATGCCACGCGTGGCACGGTGGAGGCGGTGCTAACCTGCCAGGCGCTGCGGCTCGGTGGCTATACCGGCGAATACAAGCTGGTCATGGTGCCGAATTACACGCGCGCCATCATGCTGGCCAACTCCGGTGAGGTCGCCATGCCGGCGGAAACGCTCTGGCTCGAGGACATTGACAGCAAGGCCTACTATTCCACCCTGCCGCTGATTGCTGATGGCGAGTTTATGAAGGCCATCTATGTGGAGGCGGCCAGCTTGCCGAAACTGGCGATCCGCAATCTGCAGGATTTGCGCAATTACAAGGCGGTAACTTCGCGCCTGTGGCTGAAAGATTGGGCCGCGCTGGCGGACATGGGCATCACCACGCTGGACGCAGCCACCAAGGAGGCGATGGTGAATATGGTGGCATCCGACCGTGCCCAATTCACCTTGATGGAATTTCGCTCCGGGCCATCCACAGAACTGCGCATGGGCGCCAGCACCCTGGTGCCGGTGCCCGGGCTCAAGGTGATCCTGCACGGTGAACGGCGTCTGTCGATCAGCAAGCGGGCCGCCCACAGCCAGGAAATATTTGCAGCCATCAACCGGGGTTTGGAACTGCTGCGCAAGAACGGTACGCTGGCGCGCGCCTGGCATGAATCCGGCTTTATTTCTGCGCAGGCCGATGGCTGGACGGCCTTGAATTGAGGCGCGCTTATTGCCAATTTCGCCGGCATGGTATCTACTATCTGCCCTGACAGCGGTCTGGTGATTTAATAGGCACCGGGGTCGCTGCGTTAATATCCGAACACTTGAATGAAAGTGCGCACATGTTCAGCAGATTTTTTGGCAAGGGCAGTCGGCTTGGAGGCGTTAAGCATTCCGAAGCGCAGGATACCCGTGGCCTGGAAGTCGTAGAGGATGACCCCGACACGGCCTGGTCCAAATGGGCCGACGCGGTGGCTGAACAGGAATCCAGCTTTGCGCCCACCGGCGGGGGCGAATTGGACGGCCCGCTCGACATATCCGAGGCCGACACCGTGCCCTCGGCCCTGGCACCGGGTCTGACGCATGACCAGTTGCGGCGCGAAGAGCGCAAAAATACCGCCCTGGCGGTGGTTGACATGCACCACCACCGAATTGCCGAAACGATTCGCAAAATGTGGGGCCACAAGGAATGCAGCACCTATATCAACCGGCTCATCATGGGCGGTGGCGATGGCATGGGGCATGCGCGGGTTGGTTTTAACCTGGAAGCGGTGCAAGCCATGTTGGTGCTGGTGGACCTGCATGACAGCGAGTTCGGCCCGCCCGAGAATCTGGGATTCTAAGTTTGGGTATCCGGAATAAAACTGCCTTCCGCAGCGATAGCCAAATTTCACAGATTGCCATTCGATTGGCACCATTGCTATTGCAATAGTGGCGCTGGTTTTTAGCCAATTCAGGCGGAGACTTTCAACGGTGATTGGACAGTTCCTCCACTGTATAGAAAGCCTGCGCACCTATGAATTTGTCGGTAAGCATTACGACCGAGTTGGCTGCCCCCCATGAACATCCACTGGTTGGCGAATTTGTTTGCTCCTTATTGAAGGAACTTTTCCCGGAGCAGTCCAGCAATTTTCAGGAGTCGGTTTATGTCGCTGCAGCCGTCAAGCTACTTGGCAATGCGCGCAGTGTTTGGGCCCTAGTTGCAAAGTGTGGTGATTTACCGGTTGGCGTCATCGTCTTAAACGAATGCGCAGCCATTTATGCCTGTGGCGTCTTTGGAGAAATATCCGAGCTTTATGTTCTCCCGCAATTCAGAGGCATGCGCGTAGGTGAATGCCTATTAGCAGCTGCAGATAAATTTGCCATAGCCAAAGGATGGACAGTCCTTGAGGTGGGCACACCAGGCCTGCCAAGGTGGCAGCGTACGGTCGATTTCTATCTTGCAAACGGGTTCTCAGAAATAGGCCCCCGGCTAGAGAGAAATACTGGGATGTAGCAGGTGATGGACGGTAACTGTGTCAGCTGTCAAGATTGCCGCGAAAGCCGCCATTCATATTTTTCGCGTGCTGTGGAGTATCAATCCCACGTGCGCGTAAATACCTCGTCGAGTGCATCGGAAATCGCCTGCACTTCCTGGTGAAGCGTGTTAACTCGGGCGCCGAGTTGGTCCACTGCGACCGACACAATATCCAGTGGATGTAGGACAACCCTGATGTTGTCAATTTCAAAAGTCGGGTTCATGCGTGAACCGGCAACGACCGCTCCCGCTGTCAGCGCACTTGCACGTACTAAAGGCAGCACTACGCGTCTGCGATAACGGTCAAACAGCGACGATTGAACCACCACCACAAAGGGAATGGCGGCGCGCAATGCGCCCTCGTTGCGGTGCACATCAAATTGCGCCATTAAAGCGCTACGTGTTCATCTGCATAGGAACCCACGCTTCCATGCAAGGCATTCCAAGCGTCAACACATCGGTCGGCTGCCTGCTGGCGGGAAATTTGTGCTGTCTGCTGAGACGTAACAAACTCTCTCAACAGCTGTTCAAGTGTTGCGGACAGGTTGTCCGTGTAAAGCCTAGCTTGCGCCACCAGTGTCTCATTGAGAGAGAGATTGACGGGCTTCTTGCGAGAAGTGGTAACGGCGATGGGTGCCATGAAGGCCTCATAGAGTGGTATGCGCATATTGTGCGCATACCAGTTGGGTGCGTTAATTTGTTATGGCTGCCGCCAGCTCTTTATTGCCATTCCCCACCCGGATCAAGGCCCTGTCATCCACCAATAAATTCGGATGCTCCTAATCTCCCCGGCGGCGCACCCGGCCCGCGCCCGCACTAGCGCCGATTAGTGCCGCTTAGCGCCGATTAGCCCCGGTTAGCGCTGGCGGCTGCAGCCGCGCTGGCCTGCGCCTTGAGCGCAAATTCGGCACGCAGGGCGCGCAATTTTTCCCTTGGATCTTCTTTGACGGTGGCCTGGTCCAGGCCCATTTCGGCAATAAAGCGGCTGGGCAGAACGGCAACCGTTTCGCGTCCCTTTTTGCGCCGTTTGGTCCAGCTCACCGCCAGGCTGCGTTGGGCCCGGGTGATGCCCACATACATCAGGCGGCGCTCTTCCTGCAACCGGGTTGCCAGGTCGTCGCGCGCGGCGGCCTCGGCCTGGGCTGATGCGCCGGCGGTTTCCGAGCCGTCGCCAAGCTTGAACGGCAGCATGCCCTCGGTGACGCCGACCAGCATTACATGGGGCCATTCCAGCCCTTTGGAGGCGTGCAAGGTGGACAGGGTGACCACGTCCTGGTCTTTCTCGCGTTCGCTGATGGTGGACAGCAGTGCGATGGTCTGCGATACCTCGAGCAGGGATTTGATTTCGCGCTCGGTGACGCCGGCCACATCTTCAATCTGGCCGCCGCAGCGCTGCGCCATCCAGTCACAGAATTCGAGCACATTGCTCCATTTGGCGGAGGCGACTTTTTCGCTTTCTTCGCCGTCGTACAGGTGCTTTTCGTAGCCGATTTCCTTCAGCCAGTCGGCCAGAAAGGAGCTGGCCGCGGCGGCGCCCTGGGTCTGGCCGGCGCGGTACTGCAACTCATTCACGTAGCGGCCAAACTCGTGCAGACTGCCCAGCGCCTTGGCGCTCAGCACCGCCGCCAGCGAGGACGAGAACAGCGCCTCGAACAGACTCAGCTTGTACTGGCTGGCAAACACGCCCAGGCTGCCCAGGGTCTGGTGGCCGATGCCGCGTTTTGGCGTGGTCACGGCGCGCAGGAATGCCGGGTCGTCGTCGTTGTTGGCCCAGAGCCGAAACCAGGCGCACAGGTCGCGGATTTCGGCACGGTCGAAAAAGCTCTGGCCACCGGAGACCTTGTAGGGAATATTGGCCTTGCGCAGGGCTTTCTCGAATGGCTTGGCCTGGTGGTTGGCGCGGTAGAGGATGGCGAAATCGCGGAATTCGCGGTGCTGGGCGCCGCTTTGCGCCAAAGTGCCTTCGGCGCGCAGGCTCTGAATCCGGGCCACGGCGCGCTGCGCCTCGTGTTCTTCGTTGTCGGCGTCAACCACGCGTACCGGTTCGCCTTCGCCGAGGTCGCTCCACAGGTTTTTCGGGAACAGCTTGGGGTTCGGGCCAATCACATTGTTGGCAGCACGCAGGATGGCCGAGGTGGAGCGGTAGTTTTGCTCGAGCTTGATGACTTTCAGGGCAGGAAAGTCGAGCGGCAGTTTCTTCAGGTTGTCCAGTGTGGCGCCACGCCAGCCGTAGATGGACTGGTCATCGTCGCCCACCGCCGTGAAGCGGGCCACATCCGGGCTTTCACCGACCAGCAGTTTGAGCATGGCGTACTGGGTCGCGTTGGTGTCCTGGTATTCGTCGACCAGCACGTGCCCGAGCATGCCCTGCCAGCGGTGGCGCACCTCATCGTGCTGTTGCAGCAGTTTCAGCGGCAGGCTGATCAGGTCGTCGAAATCGACGCTTTGGTAGGCCGTCAGGCGCTCTTCGTAACGCGCCATCACGGTGGCGGCGACGCGTTCGTTTTCGTCGGCGGCCAGGGCCAGCGCCTGGCTGGCGTTGAGGCCGGCGCTTTTCCAGGCGCTGATGGTCCATTGCCACTGGCGCGCAGTGGCGGCGTCGGTGCTGCCGCCCGCGTCCTTCAGGATGCTGGTGACGTCATCGCTGTCGAGAATCGAGAACGCCGGCTTGAGGCCCAGCACCGCGCCGTCCTGGCGCAGCATGCGCACGCCCAGGGCGTGGAAGGTGCAGACCAGCACATCCTTGGCGGCGCGGCCAATCAGGCCTTTGGCACGTTCGCGCATTTCGGCGGCAGCCTTGTTGGTAAACGTGATGGCGGCGATGCGCTGCGGTGCAATGCCGGTCTGGATCAGGCGCGCGATCTTGTGCGTAATGACCCGGGTTTTGCCCGAGCCGGCACCGGCCAGGACCAGGCAGGGGCCGTGGAGATAGTTCACCGCCTCCTGCTGGGCCAGATTCAAGCCGTGGGAAAAATTCGTAGCGGGAACAGAAGACATGCGCAGCAAGCAGACAGAAGAGGGGGCGAACAGTGGAGCAGGGGGCTGATCTTAACGGTTGCCACTGTGGCTAGGATGCGGGGCGGTAGAAATCGCCGGGGGCGCTTTGCAGCCGGCGCATTTTCTGCCGCCCCGCATCCTATATGGCCAGCGGGTCGACATCCACAGCCCAGCGGATCAGGCCTTTGCATTGCGGGCGCAGTTCGTGCAGCAGCCCGTGCCAGCCCTGCAGAAATTTTTGCAAGGCGGCGCGCGAGGGACTTTCCACCAGCATTTGCGCACGTTCGACATTGGCAATGCGCTGCATTGCCATGGGCACGGCCGGATAGACGCAGATATCGGCCATCACGCGGTCCCAGCCGGGCCACTGCGCCATGTCCTGCTGTGCGGCGGCGCGTGCCAGTGTCAGAAACTGCTGCGCCGCCTCCTGGGTTCGGGCCTCGGCGCGCAGCAGGGCCTGGGCGCTGAACGGGGGCATGGCGGCCTGTTCGCGGTCCTGCAACTGGGCGTCGGCAAAGCCTGGATAGTCGTGCGCCTTGAGTGCCGCGTACAGGGGATGTGCCGGCTGGAAGGTTTGCACCCAGACTTCGCTGCCGGGCCCCATGCTGGTATCGCGCCCGGCCCGGCCGGCGGCCTGCATCAGCAGGCTGAACAGGCGTTCCGGCGCGCGAAAATCGGCGGAAAACAGGGCCCCATCGGGATTCACGGCGGCGACCAGGGTGATGCGCCGGAAGTCATGGCCCTTGGCAATCATCTGGGTCCCGACCAGCACATCGACCGCGCCCGAGTGCACTGCTGCGAGCTGGGTTTGCAGAGACCCCTTGAGGCGCGTGCTGTCGGCGTCGATGCGGGCGATGCACAGCGGCTGGCCGTCCGGGCGGCGTACATCGGCAAGCAGCTCGGCAAGCTGTTCTTCCAGTTGCTCGGTGCCGCGGCCGATCGGCGCGATGTCCGGGTTGCCGCAGGCCGGGCAGGTGCGCGGCACGGCTTCGGCAAAGCCGCAGTGGTGGCAGCGCAGGCTGCGGTCGATTTTGTGGAACACGCGAAAGGCGCTGCAGTGGGCGCAGGCGCTTTTCCAGCCGCAATCGGCACAGTGCAGCACGGGGGCGTAGCCGCGCCGGTTCAGAAACACCATGCACTGTTCGCCACGCGCGGTGCGTTCCTTGATGGCTTCCAGCAGTGGTATCGAGAACACGGCGTTGCGCGGCTGGTGGTTCATGTCGACCCGGCGCACCAGCGGCAGGCTGCCCTGCGCGTCGGCGCCAATGCGGTGCTGCATGGTCAGGCGCAGGTAGCGTCCGCCCTCGGCGGCAGGGCGGCTCTGGTACCAGCTTTCCAGCGCTGGCGTGGCCGAACCCAGAATCACTTTGGCGCCGCACTGCTTGCCACGGTAGACCGCCAGGTCGCGCGCCGAGTAACGCGCGCCTTCGCTGCTTTTGTAGCTTGGGTCGTGTTCTTCGTCGACCACGATCAGTTGCAGTCCCGGCATCGATGCAAACACCGCCATGCGCGTGCCCAGCACAATGCGCGCCTGTCCGGCGTGCGCGGCGAGCCAGCTTTTCAGGCGTTGCGCCGGTGTCATGCCGCTGTGCATGGAGACCACAGCCTGGGGGCCGTAGCGTTCGGCGAAGCGTTGCCGGAAGCGCTGTTCGAGCTGGGGTGTCAGGTTGATTTCCGGCACCATGACCAATGCCTGGGCTGCCGGATCGTGTTCCAGCACGCGCTGCACACTGCGCAGATAGACCTCGGTCTTGCCGCTGCCGGTGGCGCCGAACAGCAGGAACGGGCCGGCCTGCTGGTCGATCGCCGCCAGGGCCTGTGCCTGTTCCTGGCTCAGCGTGACTAGGGTTGGCGCCGCTGACGCCGCGCCTTCTGCGGGCAGCACCTGGGCCGGCTTGCGGCGCAGCCGGCGTTGCATTTGCTCGGCGCTCAGGTCGCGCAATGGTGGCGGCAGCGAGGCCAGCGCCAGCTCGCCGATGGAGCGTTGGTAATACTGCGCGGCAAAGCGCACCAGTTGGCGCCAGTCGGCGTTGAGCGGGGCAATTCCCTCCAGCGCGCTAGCGATGGCACGGATTTTTTCCGCATCCACGCCGTCCTCCAGTGCCAGCAGCGGCTCGGACCAGACCACCCCGAGCGTCTCGCGCTGGCCCAGCGGCACCCGCACCAGCGTGCCGACCGCCAGCGCCTGGTCACTGCGATAGGTGAGCAGGGAACCCAGCATGGCGTGGGCCGGTGTCTGAACGAGAACGCTTAACCAGCAGGTCATGATCGGTATCCGTGGGGCACCAAAAGTGGGCAGGGCGCTGGGCCGGGGGGTGTCGGGTTGGGACGCTAACTTGATGTGTTTCTTAGGAAAAGTGCCTAAGTCCTTGATTTGTAAACCTTTTGTCAACGCTCCAGATTTTCTGTGGATAACTTTGTTTATATGTTGCCAGAGAGCGCTCCAAAGCCTTGATTCTTAAGGCTTTGGCTGGAATGCCCGCAAAAAAAGCAAACTTTTAATTCCTTATAAATCAAGGACTTACGATCGCTATCGAGTTTGTAGCGGGCGCCGCCGTGGCGCCGTGCTACCAATGTGCCGCTCCACCCATTTTGTGCATAAGTAATGACGCGCTGGCTGGTTTGGCGGCAAAAAACGTGCTAGGCGTTTATTTCCTGAGGGCTTTGGAGTGGCTGTGCACGGCTTCTACCAGGGCCGCCACGTGGTCCGGCGGGGTGTACTGGCTGATGCCGTGGCCGAGATTGAAAATGTGCGTCGGACCGGTGCCGCTGCCCTGGTAGGGCGCGCCAAAGCTGTCCAGCACACGGTGCACTTCGGTGGCAATCTGGGCTGGCGGGGCAAACAGCACGTTCGGGTCGATATTGCCTTGCAGCGCTTTGCCGGGGCCGTTTTCGCTGCCGCCGACCAGTTTGCGGGCCTGGCCCAGGTTGACGGTCCAGTCCAATCCCAGCACGTCGCAGTCGAGTGCGGCCATTTCCTGCAGCCACAAGCCGCCACCTTTGGTGAAAACGATGCGCGGCACGACCGCGCCGTCGGTGCCGGTGCGACGCAGCTGGGCCAGCACGCGGGCCGTGTAGGCGAGCGAGAATTCCTGGAACGCGCCGTCCGCCAGCACGCCGCCCCAGCTGTCAAAAATCATTACGGCCTGGGCGCCAGCTTCAATCTGGCGTTCAGGTAAACCGCCACGGCGTCGGCATTGACGGCCAAAATGCGGTGCATCAGGTCAGGGCGGCTGTACAGCATGCTCTTGACCAGGCGGTAGTCGTCCGAGCCTTTGCCTTCAACCATGTAGCAGGCCAGGGTCCAGGGACTGCCGGAGAAGCCGATCAGCGGCACCCGGCCCTGCAGTGCGTGGCGGATGCTGGTGACGGCGTCAAACACATAGCGCAGCTTGTCCATGTCCGGTACCGCGAGTTTGGCCACTTCGGCTTCGTCGCGCACCGCAGTGGCAAAACGTGGGCCTTCGCCCTGCGCAAAGGACAGGCCCAGGCCCATGGCGTCGGGCACGGTCAGGATGTCGCTGAACAGAATGGCAGCGTCGAGCGGGTAGCGTTCCAGTGGCTGCAGCGTGACTTCGGTGGCGAAGTCGGTGTTGGTGGCCAGGCCCATGAAACTGCCGGCGCGGGCGCGCGTGGCGCAGTACTCCGGCAGGTAGCGACCGGCCTGGCGCATGAGCCAGACGGGGGTGTGGTCGGTGGCCTGGCGCAGGCAGGCACGCAGGAAAGTGTCGTTCTGGAGAGGGGCGTAAATGGGTGCGTTCATGCCCCGATTGTCGCAGCTTGGCGCGGCCCGCCGATTGCGCTGGCGCAAGGGGGCGTTGCAGCTACAAGCGTGCGAGTTCTCCACGTAGCGCCTGCACGCTCAGAATTTCTGACAACACCCGTGGTGTCTGGCCGGCCTGGTACAGCACATAGACCGGCACGCCACTGCGGCCGATCTGGGTCAGGGCCTGGGTGACGGCGGGGTCGCGCCGGGTCCAGTCGGCGCGCAGCAGGGTCACGCCTTTGGCGCTGAAATCGGCCAGCACCTGCGGGTTTGCCAGCGTGGTCTTCTTGTTGTACTGGCAGGTAATGCACCAGGCGGCGGTAAAGTCGACAAACACCGGCTTGCCGGCCGCCAGTTCGCTGGCCAGCCGCTCTGCCGACCAGGCCTGCCAGTGCGGGGTGCCGGCATGGGCCGGGTCGTTGTTGGTGGATTCGGCGGCGCTGCTTTCTTCCAGGCGGAAGATGCCTGGCCCGAGATCGCCGGCCAGCAGCAGCAGCGCCAGCAAGGACAGCCCGGCCAGCACCGAACGGCTGCGACCGTGCAGGCCCAGGCTCCAGACCAGCAGGCCCAGGCCGAGCAGCAGGGCCAGCAGGCTGAAGGCGCCGTCGATGCCGCTCAGGTGCGCCAGCACCCACAGCAGCCAGACCACGGTGGCCCACATCGGAAAGGCCATGAAGCGGCGCAGCGTGTCCATCCATGCGCCGGGCTTGGGCATCCATTGCGCCAGGCCCGGGGCCCAGCTGGCCAGCAGATAGGGCAGGGCCAGACCGAGTCCGATTGCAGCGAAGATGGCCAGCGCCTGGGCCGTTGGCAAGGCAATGGCGTAGCCTAGCGAGGCACCCATGAAGGGCGCGGTGCAGGGCGAGGCGATGGCCACCGCCAGCATGCCGGACAGAAAGGCGTCGCCCAGCGGATGGCGCAGCTGCAGGCTGGCCAGGTTGCCAGGCAGCCAGGAGCCGACTTCGAGCCAACCCATCAGGTTCATGCCGATCAGGGTGAACAGCACGGCGAGAAAGGCAATCACGGCCGGCGACTGCAGCTGGAAGCCCCAGCCCAGTTGTTCGCCGCCGGCACGCAGCGCCAGTAGCAGGCCACCCAATGCCAGACAGGACAGCACCACCCCGGCGGTATAGGCCAGACCCTGCAGGCGGTGGCTGCCCGCTCCCGACTGGCTGGGGCGGGCGAAGGCCAGCACCTTGATGGCCAGCACCGGGAACACGCAGGGCATCAGGTTCAGGATCAGGCCGCCGAGCAGGGCACTGAGCAGCGCCGGCAGCCAGATGGCGGAGCCGCTGTCCGTCTGGGCCGGCGTGGCCGCCGGCGCACCCGATGGCGCGGTAGCGATGGCGCCGGGTGTGCCCGGTGCCGACGGGCTCGGCCAGCGGCCCTGCACCGGCCCTTCCAGACGCAGGCTTTGCGGCCCCAGGCTGAGGACAAAGGCCAGCTGTTCGGGTGTGTCGCTGCGCAGGCTGGACAGTGCCATGCGGGCCTGCCAGCTGCCATCGGCCTGCCAGCTTTGGCTACCGGTGTGGTCGCTGCTGCTGGGGGCTTGTGCGCTATCGATGATGTCGGCGCGCTCAATGAAGGCGTTCAGGTCTTTGCCGCGCCAGGCTTCGGGCAGGCCCTGGGCCTGCAGCGACAAGCCGTCGGCGCCCACTTGCAGGCTGAGTTTGCCGGTACCGGCGACCGGTGCGGCACGTTGGGCCTGCTCAAATTCGGCGGCGTGCAGCGCGCTCGAACCATGCACCGGAATGTCGAGTGCAAACTTGCCTTCCTGGGGCACACATTCCTGGCGGCACACCAGCCAGGATGCGCTGAGTTGGACCGTCAGGTGCTCACTGGCGGGCTTGAAATTTTGGGTCACCTGGACTGGCACGGGCAGCAGGACCTGGCCTTCGTAGCCGAAATTGGCGAGCGTGCCGATGCGTATTTTTTGTGGCGCCGGCCATTGAATCTCGCCCGCCTGCAGGCCCGCCGGCAGATCCCAGTGCAGCTGTGTTGACAGACCGGAATCGCCGGGATTTTTCCAATAGGTGTGCCAGCCCGGCTGGTGCCTGAGTTGCAGGCCGAGCCAGAGTGGCTTGCCGGCGCCAAGCCCTTGCGGCGCCAGCGCCAGCAGTTCGGCCTGCAGCTGCTCGGTTTTCACTACGGCGCTGGCGGTCTTGCTGGCGAACGGCAGGCCGGGGTTGCTTGGCGCCGGGAATTGCGCGTGCCCGTTCAGGTGCAGCGCGCCGGCCAGGAGCAGCAGCAAAAAGGAACGCAGGGTATCAGGCAGGGACAGGCGCGGCATGGGGCGTAATAGAGAGGAAGAAGGGGGCGGGCAGCAGCGCATGCTACGCCATTGCGATCAAGCCGGCATTGGCCGGGTCAACTTCGATAAAAATGGCGGGCAGCTTTTTGGGCGCATGAATGCGCAGTTGCTTGTTGACGTTTTCGCGGCCGAACACCACTTCAATATCGGCCACGGCGACGCCAAACAGCGGTGCCAGAAAGCGCACCATGTGGTCGGTCGCTTTACCGTCCTTGGGCGCGGCGGTGACGCTGATTTTGAGTTGCGTGCCCTTGGGTTTGCCGATGGCGTCCTTGCTGGCCGCCGGTTTGCCCAGCACATTGAGCACCAGGGTGCTGCCGTCCCAGGCATAAAAGGTGTCACCAGTGGTGTAGCGTTCGGCAGAGGTTTGCTTGGGTCGGGCCATGGCGGAATGATACGGCGTGCGCGCAAGGCCTAAGATAGTGGCCATGACGCGTACTTCACGATTCTGGGCCGACTGGAACGCCAGCGATTTTTCCCGCCAGCAGGCCGAAGGGCGGATGGCGCAGACCATCGCCGTGCTGCCGGTGGCGGCCACCGAGCAGCATGGGCCGCACCTGCCGCAGCGTGTCGACACGGCGCTGCTGGACGGCGTGGTGGCGGCGGCGCTGGCGCATCTGGACGCGCAGTTGCCGGTGTTGTTCCTGCCGACCCAGACGGTAGGATTCAGTCCGGAACACGCGGCCTTTGCCGGCACCCTGAGCTTGCGCAGCGAGACCATTGTGCGTTTGTGGACGGACATTGCCGAAAGTGTCGCCGCCACCGGGGTGCGCAAGCTGGTGCTGCTGAATTCGCACGGCGGCAACGTGGCCGTGGCGGACCTCGTGGCGCGCGATCTGCGTGCGCGCCTGGGCCTGCTGGTGTACCGGGTGAACTGGTATGACCTGCCGCTGCTGGACGCCGCCGGCCACGAGTTCCCGACCCCGTGCAGCGCCCACGAACAGCGCTTCGGCATCCATGCGGGCGATGTCGAAACCTCCATGATGCTGGCGCTGGCGCCAGAGCAGGTGGACCTGGCGCAGGCTGAAAATTTCGTTTCCAGTGCGGAGCAGCGTGCGCGCCAGTTTGCCGTGCTGGGCAATGGCCGCAGCGCCAAGCTGGCCTGGCAGATACAGGACTACCACCCGGCAGGGGCGGTCGGCAATGCGGCGGCGGCCACGGCGGAAAAAGGCCAAATCCTGTTGCAGGGCGCAGGCCGCGGGCTGGCGCAGTTGCTGGCAGAGTTGCACCAGCTGCCGCTGGACACCTTGCGCGGTCCTGGCGCTGCGGCGTAGCGCGCGGCCGGTTCAGGCGTAGGTGATGAGCGCGGCCTGGCTGGCAGGGTCCAGGTGCGGCAAGGTGTTGAAGCTTTGCAGCGCATGGCGCTTGGGGGTGAACACGAATTCGCTCACGGCACTGTTGCGCAAGCGCATGTTCAGTTCAATCCGGGCGGCTGGCGGCGTGTCCAGCAAGTCGCCTATTGCGCTGCTGATCACCCCACCACTGCTAACCAGCAGCACATTGCCGCTGTGCGCGCTGCGCACGTGGTCCAGCACGGCGCGGATGCCACTGACAAAGTCGTGGTAGCTGGGCATGCCTGCGGGGGCAGAGCGGCCTTGCATCCATGCGCCCAGGCCTTCGCGCAGCAGTCGGAAATGTTGGCGATAGCCTTCCGGGCTGTCCGGCTGTGGCAGGGTGTCTGGCTGCAGGGCCTGGATCAGGGCGTCGCTGTCGTATTCGTTGAGGCCGTCCCAGTGCTGCGCCGGCAGCTCGGTTTGCATGCCCTCGGCAATGCCTTGCCAGGTTTGCAGGTGGCGGCGCAGCGTGCCGGTGTGCACGGCTTCAAAAGCCGTGCCGGTGCGGGCAAAGTAGGCGCCCAGCAACTGGCTTTGGCGTTGCCCCAGCGCGCTGAGTTGGTCGTAGTCGGCAGCACCGAGCGAAGCTTGTCCGTGGCGGACCAGGTAAAGAGTTCCCATGCGCCGCATCTTAGTCAGCGCGCGCCTGCTTGTCTGTCACCTGTGCTTCGTTTAAAGCAGCACCTGCCCGGTGATGCTGGGCAAGACCGGGCCGCCGACCCAGACCTGGCCCTGCGCGTCCTGGGCAATTTGCACCAGTCCATCGGCGCCGACGCAGCAGCCCTGGGCCGCCAGGTAACTGGCTGGCGCCCCGTGTTCGGCGATCAACCATTGCGCCAGGCTGGCATTGAAACTGCCGGTGACCGGGTCTTCGTTGATGGCCGCACCACGGGCAAAAAAGCGCACTTCCAGGTCGGGTGTGGCGGGGTCGGGGGGCGCGCTGGTGTTGCCGGCATGGCCGCCGCCGAAGGCGCGGGCTTCGCGATTGGAGCGTGTGATCAGGCCAGGGCCGCCGGTGCCAGGCGCCGGGCCGTACCAGGCAGCAACGCCGACGCCGCTGACGCCTGCTGCTTGCAGCGCCTGCTCCAGCGCGAGCCAGTCTGGACGCAGTGCCAGCACACTGTCGGCGCTGTCGAGCAGCAGCGCGAAGTGCTGCGGACCGTTGTGCAGTTGCTGGCTGGCCAGGACCTGTTCTGGTGCTAAGCCGAGGGCACGCGCCAGGTGTTGCTGCAGCGCGGCTGCCGGCTGCTGGCGTTGCAATGCCGGCGCGGCAAACGCCAGCTGTGCGCTGCTGCTGCGGCGCAACGCAACCAGTCCTGCCGGGCACTGTTGCACGATGCGCTCCGGCTGCTGTGGCACGCCGCCCTGGGCCAGCCAGGCGTAGCAGCTGCCCAAGGTGGGGTGCCCGGCAAAAGGCATTTCGTAGGCGGTGGTGAAAATGCGCACCTGGTAGTCGGCGCCGGCGGCGCGTGCGGCTTCGGTGGGAGGCAGCAGAAAACAGGTTTCGGCGAGCTGGGTCCAGCGCGCAAAACCCTGCATCTGGGCGGTGCTCAGGCCGCTGCCATCCAGCACCACCGCCAGCGCATTGCCGGCGCTGGGGCGGGCGGCAAATACATCGACCTGCTGGAACGGGCGCAGCCGTGCGCTCATGGGCGGTGTTCGCGAATGGCCGCGGCCAGCGCGGCGACACCGCGCTGAATTTCTTCCACGCTGGGCGTGACGAAGCTCAGGCGCATGCTGCGCGTGTCCGCGTGGTCGGCATAAAAAGGCGCGCCCGGCACAAAGGCCACCCCCTTGTCGACTGCGTGCGGCAGCAGATCCACAGCGTTCATGCCGGCGGGCAGTCGGGCCCACAGAAACATGCCGCCGGCCGGGGTGTTCCAGGTCAGGGACTGGTCGGGTTGGGTCTGGGCCTCAGGGAAATGGTGCTGCAGGGCCAGCAGCATGGCGTCCCGCTGGGTCTTGTAGAGCGCGCGGATGGTTGGCACGTGGCGGTCCAGGAAGCCGCCCTGCATCACTTCGTAAATCAGGCGCTGGTTGAAGCCCGGGCTGTGCAGGTCGGCGGCCTGCTTGGCCTGCAGCAGTTTCGGGTACATGGCTTTTGGCGCCACCAGAAAGCCCATGCGCAGGCCGGGCGCCAGCACCTTGGAAAACGAGCCCAGGTAGATGCCGCCGTCGGGGTTGCGCGCAGTCAGGCTGGCGGCAGGGGCTTCGTCGAACCAGAGGTCGCCGTAGGGATTGTCTTCAATCAGCGGCAGACCGAGTTCGGCCGCTGCCGCGCTGAGCGCGCAGCGCCCGGCCTCCGACATGGTGCGGCCAGTCGGGTTCTGGAAGTTGGGCAGCACATACAGAAAGCGGGCGTCCCGGCCCTTGCTGCGCAGGTCGGCGATGTCGATGCCTTCGCTGTCGCTGGCCACGCTCAGCACCTCGGGCTCCATCGGCATGAAGGCCATCACCGCGCCCAGGTAGGTTGGGGATTCCACCAGCACCTTGCTGCCGGCGTCGATCAGCACCTTGGCCACCAGGTCCAGCCCCTGCTGGGAGCCGGTGGTGATCAGCACCTGGGCCGGATCGACATGCCAGACCTGGCCGGCGGCAGCGGCTTGCTGGCTCAGGTGCTGTGCCACCATGGCACGCAGGGGCGCGTAGCCTTCACTGGCGGCATATTGCAGGGCGCCGGTCGGGTCGTCGTGCAGCACCTTGGTGCAGGCCGCAGCGAATTCCGCCACCGGAAACGTTTTTCCCGAGGGCAGGCCACCGGCAAAGCTGATGATGCCGGGGCGTTCCGTGACCTTGAGAATTTCGCGAATCACCGACGGATTCATCTTGGCGGCGCGGGCCGCGAGGGTCCAGTGGGTCGATGGGCTGGTTGGGGTCATGGGAAGGCCTCTCCTGGGGCAGGGTTGCAGTGCGAGTGCTTGGGTGGGTGAAGAAAGGGCTTATTGTGCCGGGTCAGGGCCGCAGCAAGGGAATCAGTGATGCCAGCAGCGCCAGCGCCATGGTGCCGTTGAAGACGCGCAGGTGCAGCGGGTGCTGCAAGTAGCTGCGCATGCCGCTGCCAAAGGCGATCCAGACGCCCACGCAGGGCACGCCCAGCAGGGCGAACAGGGAACCCAGCAGTAGCACCTGGTCCAGGCTGGCGTTGGGTGGCAGGTAGCCCGTGACGGCGGTCATGGCCATGACCCAGCCTTTGGGATTGATCCATTGAAACGCTGCCGCACCCCAGAAGCCCAGCGGGCGTGCGCTCGCTATGGCGCCGCCCGGTGCACTGCGGCTGCTGGCCAGTTTCCAGGCCAGCCAGGCCATATAGGCGGCGCCGATATAGCGCATGCCTTCGAGCAACTGCGGCTGCATGGCAAACAGGCTGTGCAGGCCGAGCCCGACCAGCACCAGCATGAAGCCGAAACCGAGGCAGATGCCTGCCAAGTGCGGCAGTGTGCGGCGCATGCCGAAGTTGACGCCGGAGGCCAGCACCATGGTGTTGTTGGGGCCTGGCGTAACAAGGCTGACGATGGCAAATACGCTGGCGGCCAGCAGGGACGGGAAATTCATCAGGATTCCATTAATTGCTGCACAAACGAATAGACCAATAACTGCCTAGCGCGCCAGCGCCAGGCGCTTGCCGAGAAACACCGTCAGCACCACCGCCAGGGCGAAGCCCAGGGTCAGAGGTTCCATGCGCTCGCCGAGCAGCGGGATGGCGGCCAGGATGCTGAAAAAGGGCTGTATCAGCTGGACCTGGCTGACCCGCAGCGCGCCACCCATAGCCAGACCGCGGTACCAGGCGAAAAAGCCGGCCCACATGGAAAAGACGCCAACATAGCCCAGCGCCAGCCAGCTGGCGAGCGGCACCGTTTGCTGCGGCCAGGTCAGCAGGGCACCGGGCAGGGACAGCGGCAGTGCCATGACGCAGACCCAGCAGATTACGCGTTCGGCGCCGAGCTGGGGCGTCACCTGGGCACCGTAGACATAACCGATGGCGGCGCAGACCACCGCGCCGACCAGCAGCGCATCGGCCCATTGCAGCACCAGGCCGGGGCCCTGTTGCGTTGCGCGGTACAGCGAAAAGGCCACCACCAGTGCGCTGCCCAGCACCGCGCAGAGCCAGAAGCCCCAGTGCGCGCGCTGGTGCAGCACTGCCGCGGCAACCACGGCGGTAGCCAGTGGCAGCAGCGCCGTAAACACTGCGGCATGGCCGGAGTTCACCTGGCGCAGCGCAAAACCCAGCAACAGCGGAAAACCGACGGCATTGCCGAGCATGGCCCAGAGCAGCGGTTTGCGTTGCGCCAGGCTGGGGCGCGGCGAACCGGTGAGCCACAGAAAGGCGGCCGACAAGCCTCCTGCCATAGCGGCGCGGGCAAAGGTAATGAACCAGGGCGACAGCTGCGGCGCTTGTGCCGGGCCGCTGGCCAGGCGTGTCATGGGCAGCGTCATGGCGAAGATCGCGACACCGAGCAGGCCGAGCCAAAGTCCTTTGGATTCTCTTTTCATGGAGTCCAATGTAGCGGCAAAATCAGCACACTTGCGGTACAGTTTGCCTGAACATTTTTGAAACTGTATTGCCGATCATGGTGGTACAGCCGGCGCGGCCCTGGCCACGCCCAGCAAGGAGGAGCACGCGAATGTTGATGAAAAATGGCACGCAGTCCCTGACAGAGCAACTGGCCAGCCGCTTTGCACAGCGCATCCGTGAGCACTTGCTGGCGCCTGGCGCACGCCTGCCGTCGGTGCGCCAATGCGCGCAACAGCAGGGCGTCAGCCCGAGCACAGTGGTGGGCGCCTACGATTTATTGCTGGCGCAGGGTTTGGTGCAGGCACGCAAGAACCGCGGTTTTTTTGTGCGCGAGCGGGCACCGGGTGCGGAAGTGCCCGGTCGCATTGGTGCGCCGACCGACGCCACGCCGGCGCAACGCGCGCCGATGAACGCCACGGCGCTGATTCGCGGCATGTTTTACAGCGTCAGCGACAAGCCGCAGCCGGGCATGGGCGTGTTGCCGCAGGAATGGCTGCGCTCCAGTTTTCTGGCCACGGCCTTGCGCCGCTACACCACGGTGCAAGCACTGAATGCGGTGTCGCTGCAGTATGGCGAACCGGCCGGTGACAGCGGCTTGCGGCGCGTCTTGTCCAGCACGCTGGCCGGGCTGTCGGTGCAGGCCAGTGCGGCCCAGATCATCACCACGGTGGGCGCGACCCAGGCGCTGGACCTGGTCAGCCGGACCCTGCTGCGGGCCGGCGATTATGTGATGGTGGAGGAGCCCGGCTGGTCGGTCGAATTCGCCCGGTTGGATGCGCTGGGCATGCGAATTTTGCCCGTGCCGCGCCGCGCCGAGGGGCCGGACCTGGAGGTCATGGCGCGTTATTGCGCGGAGTACCGGCCGAAGTTGTTTGTCAGTGTCAGTGTGTTGCACAACCCGACCGGTTTCAGTTTGAGTCCGTACGCGGCGCATGCCATTCTTCAGCTGGCCGAGCAGTACCAGTTCCATGTGGTCGAAGACGACACTTACAGCCACTTCGCGCCGACCCATGCCACCCGCCTGAGTGCGCTGGACGGCCTGCAGCGCACCATTTATGTCGGTGGCTTTGCCAAAATTCTGGCGCCGAACTGGCGCATTGGGTACATGGCGGCACCTACGGCACTGGTGGAACGCTTGCTCGACACCAAGCTGCTGAGCACCTTGACCACTCCGGCGCTGTTGGAAAAGGCGCTGGCCTGGTGTGTGGAGCAGGGCCAGTTGCGGCGCCACTCCGAGCGGATTCGCCAGCAGCTCGATGCGGCGCGCCACCGCAGTGTCAAGCTGGCGCTGGCACACGGCTGCCGTTTTGCCGCCGAGCCGGTGGGCATTTTTGGTTGGGTCGATACCGGCGTCGATACCGATGTGCTGGCGCAGCGCATGCTGGATGAAGGCTATCTGATTGCGCCGGGGGCGCTGTTCCATGCGCAGCGCACGCCCAGTCCGCTGATGCGCATCAATTTTGCAACCACCCAAGAGGCCGCCTTCTGGAGCACCTTGCAGCGCCTGCGCGCCGAGCAGCAAAAAGCCGCCTAGACGCCTAACCGCCGCCGATGTAATTGAACAGCGACAGTTTCTGGATCTGCGCGTAGGACTGCAGCGCCGCCGAGTAGCCGGTTTGCAGGTTCTGGAAGTCCGAGATGGCTTGCACCATGTTGACGTTCTGGGCGTTCGACTGGTCGGTCTGTTCCTGAATCGTTCGCGCATCGTTGGCTGATGAGATGACGGTCGCGCGGTTCAGCAGGGTGCCGGCCTGGCCGCGCGCGGCCGATACCTGGGCCAGTCCGATATCGATGTTGTGCAGGGCTTGGGCCACGGCCTGGTTGGCGTCATTCTGGTTGGCTGCGGTGCTGATGCCAGTGACGGCCTTGTCCAGGGTGGTAAACAGGCTGCTGCTTGGGGTGACGTTGATGGTGTCGCCCACTGCGGGTGTGCCGGTGACGTCCATCGACAGCCCGGGCATCGCGGTGACGGTAAAGGTGGCAGTGGCCGGGGTGGTGGTACTGCTGCCGCTGGCCGGGGTCGGGTAGCTGGCTGTGACGCCGGTGTAGGGGCCGCCGACGTTCGGTGTTTCGGTCACATCGTAGGTCACGGTGGTGGTGCCGGGCACGGTGGTGCTGTCCACGCCGGTGACGGCCAGCGAGTAGGACGAGCCGTTCACCAGGGTCGAGTTTGTCAGGGTGATGCCGCTGGTGGTTAGCGTGCGCGTGGTCGGAATCGGCCCAGGGGTGCCGCCGCTGCCGGACGTGGCATTGCTGACGGAGACGTCATAGACACCGTTGGTGGCCGGCTGGTCCATGAAGGCGGCATTGCCATCGATGGTTGACGGAATGCCGGTGGTGGTACTGGTGGCCTGGCCGGACAAGCCTTTGAAGACGTAGTCGGGCGCTGTCGAGTTGGGGCCTACGAAGGGCGTCAGCGCGCTGCCCAGGCCGGCAAACAGCGGCATGCCGTTGCTGTCCTTGCTGTTGGCCAGCGTCAGAATCTGATCGCGCAGACCGGCAATCTGGGTGGCGATGGTCTGGCGGTCGGCCGGGGTCTGGATGGCATCGCCGGCGTTGACCACCAGGGTGCGAATGCTTTGCAGCGCAGTGGTGATGTCGCCCAGGGTGCTTTCCGCATTGGACATCGAGTTTTGCTGGGCATCCAGGGCGCGCTGGTCGGTGGCGATGCGGTTCAGGCGTGTTAGTGCGCGTTCGGCGGCGGCGGCACCGGCCGGGTCGTCGCTGGGGGCGTTGATTTTCAGCCCGGAACTCAGCTGGTTTTGCAGATTGGCCAGTGAGACTTGCTTGGCTTGCAGATTTTGCAGCGTGTAGGCGTAGGCGGTGGCGGTGCCTAATCGGGTGGTGGACATGGGTTGACTCCTCTGTCTGATCTGCGGGACTAGCTAAGTCCCTGGATCAAGCTCTCAAAGATGCTCTGGGCAATCTGGATCATCTTGGATGACGCCTGGTAGGCTTGCTGGTATTGCAGCAGCTTGGCCGCTTCTTCGTCCAGATTCACACCGGACACGGCAGAGCTGGCGCTGGATGCGGTGGTGGCCAGGTTGGTGGACACCTGCGCTGAGTAATTGGCACTTTGTGAGCGGATGCCCAGTTGCGCAATGGCGGCGGCATAACCATCGGTCAGTGCGGCACCGTCAAACATCGGTACGTCGCGCAGATTCATCAGTGCGGTGGCGTTGCCGCCATCCTGGGCGGTGTACGGGTTGGGGCCGACGGTCATGGAATCGCCATTCGAGGGCGAACCGGTCAGGGTCAGTGAGAAACCGGCCACGCCGGGCGGCGCGTAGCTGATGGCTTGGCCTGGGACGTAGGGTTGGGCGCTGAGCACGGTGGTGCTGGGCGAGGTGGTGGTGTCTACCACGTCGTAAGTGGTGCCGGTGCCGCTGACCGTGAAATTGATGCTGTAGTTGTCGCTCGGCGTGGCCAGGTTCTGCGCCGTCAGGTTGCTGACGGTGAGCGAACCTTGGTTGGTGCTGGCCGCGTTGACGGCAATTGGCGATGCCACGGCCAGTGAACGTGGACTGGAAAATTCGGCCTGCACGTTGCTGGCCGAGGTGTTGAAGGGCTTGATCAGGTAGCTATCGCCGGCCGCTGGAGTGCCGCCAGTGAGGTTGATGTTCAAACCGTCCACAGTGGCCAGCGCGGGGGCGGTGGCTGGCGGTGTTTGTGGGAAAGCGGTGACGACACCGTCGCTGATCCGCTTGATGGTGCCACTGGTGGCCGAGCTGAAGTCAACCTGGTAATCGGACGGCACGAACTTGGTCAGGTCACTGATGGACAGGCCCAGGGTGCCGGTGCCAGTGTTACCGCTGGTTCGAGGCAAAATATTTTGCGTGCCAAAAGTGGTCGGCGTAAACAGGTTGCCGCCGGGGTTGCCATTCATATCCAGCCCCAGTTGGTGCTGGTTGTTCATTGCGGTGGTGACGGCCAGCGTTAGGCGACCGAGCATGTTGCGCGCGTCGTTCAGGTCGGTGTTCTGAAACTTCAGCATGCCGGCGATCTGGCCACCACCCAGGGTGTTCTCGTCCATCGTGACGGTTGACCCATTGTTGGTGATGGAGACCTTGCTTTGCAGCGGATCGCCATAGGGATCCGGGGCCACCGCCATGGTTGCGGAACTGGTGCCCAACACCAGGGCCTGGCTGCCACCGATGAAGACGCCAACCGTGCCGTCGCTGGCCGGGATCTGGGTCGTTTGTACCAGCTGATTGAGGTCGCTGATGAGCTGGTCACGCTTGTCCAACAGGTCATTCGGTGGCTGGCCATTGCCCTGGGCGGCGGCGATGTCACCGTTGACGGTGGCAATGTTGGCGGCGATGGTGTTGACGTTGGTGACCATCTGGCCCAGGGGCTGGCTGATGCCGCTTTGCAAGGCGTCCAGGCTGCTCGACAGGTCACGCATGCGTGACGCGGTTTCATCGACGTTGGTCAGTGCCACGGTGCGCGCGGTCAGGTCGGCCGGGGCACTGGCGACATCGGAAAAAGAGTTCAGCATGTCGCTGATAGCCTGGCCCAGGCCGGAGGTGCCTCCGGGAAACAGGTTTTCCAGCGAGGTGAGCTGGGTCGCACGGGACTGGTCGGCAGCCTGTACCGAGCTGGTTTGCACCGCTTGTTGGTTGAGAAAGGTGTCAAAGTTGCGTTGAATGGTCTGGACCGCTACGCCTTTGCCGACATAGCCGCCGCCACTGAACTGGCCCTGTACCGCCTCCATTACTACGCTTTGGCGCGAATAGCCAGGCGTGTTGACGTTGGCAATGTTGTTGCCTACGGTCTGCAGCGCAATCAGGTTGGCCTGCAGGGCCTGGGTGCCGATGTTCAGAATGCCCATGGTCTGCGCTCCTTACACCTGGACCCGGCGCAGCTGCAGCGTCGTATTGATGGCGCGGCTGAGCTTGTTGGCATAGTCCGGGTCGGTCGCGTAACCGGCTTTTTGCAAACCGCTGGCAAAGGCGTGTACCGAGGTGGTTTGCAGCTTGGCCTGCGCATAGCGCGGGCTTTCGTTGATCATCCGGGCGTAGTCCTTGAACGAATCTTCGTAAGAGGCGTAGGCCCGAAAGCGCGCCACTTTCTTCGTGGCCACACCGTCTTTGTATTCGGTGGTGGTAACTTCGGCGACCTTGCCGGTCCAGTTCGGCCCAGCTTTCATGCCGAACAGGTTGTAGGACGGGGCACCGCCTTTGAGTTTGATTTCGTGTTGGCCCCAGCCGGTTTCGTGTGCGGCCTGGCCGAGCATGTAGTTGGCGGGAATGCCGCTGACCTGTTCGACTTTGCTGGCAATGGCCGAATGCTGGTTGACGAAGTCGACCTGGGCGGCAGTCGGGCCATGGTGCGGGTGGCTGCTGTGCACCGTGCTTGGTGCGCTGGTGCCGCTGTTGCTGATGGTACCGTTGCTACTGCCTGCAGTGCTGGTAGTGCCGCTGGCACTGCTGCTGGCGGTGGAGGCGGGGTTGGCCTGGCGCGTCAGCTGGGCTGCAATCAGGTCGGACAGGCCGCCGGGCTGGCCTGACATCTGCACCGCGAATTGCTGGTCCAGCAGGTCGCTGCCTAGGTCGGTGCCGGCGTTGTCGAGCATGCCGGATTTCACGGTGGCGTCGCGCATGCTCTTGACCAGTTCGCGCATGAACAGGGATTCAAATTGCTTGGCGGTTTCCTTGATGGCGCTGGGACTGTTGGTGCCCGCTGCCAGTTTCAGATTGCCCAGCGATTGGGTGTCGGCGGCCAGGGTCTGGGCAAACGAGGAACTGCCGTTGATGGATCCGTAGCCCATATCAGATCACTTCCAGTTCGGCGTTCAGGGCACCGGCCGACTTGATGGCCTGCAGGATGGCCAACAGGTCTTGCGGTGTGGCGCCGAGCGAATTCAATGCTTTGACCACGTCCGACAACTGCGCGGCGGCGGGGATCTGGATCAGCTTGCCGGGTTCCTGCTTGATTTCGATATTGGTTTTTTCCGTGACCACGGTCTGGCCACCGGAGAAGGCCCCGGGCTGGCTGATGATGGGGGTCGAATTGATGCTGACCGACAGGTTGCCGTGGGCAATGGCGCAGGCGCCGAGGGTCACGGCCTGGTTCAGCACAATCGAGCCGGTGCGCGAATTGATGATGACCTTGGCCGCCGCAACCGAGGCTTCCACCGGCAACTCTTCCAGTTCGGCAATAAAGTTGACGCGGTCGTTCGGGTTGCTGGGGGCTTGGACCTGGACCACGCGGCCGTCCAGGGCTTGCGCCACACCGGCACCGAAATGGGCGTTCACGGCAGCGGCGACTTTGTGCGCGGTCTGAAAATCAGAGGCGTTCAGGCTCAGGCTGATGCTGGTGCCTTCCAGAATGGGTGTAGGCACTGCACGCTCCACCTGTGCACCTTCGGGGATGCGGCCGACGCTCAGGTGGTTGACGGTGACCTTGCTGCCACCAGCGGCAGCACCGGCGCCCGCGACGATCAGATTGCCCTGGGCCATGGCGTAGACCTCGCCGTCGGCACCTTTGAGCGGGGTGGCAATCAGGGTGCCGCCCTTGAGCGACTTGGCGTTGCCGACCGAGGACACATTGATGTCGAAGGTCTGGCCCGGGCGGGCAAAGGCCGGCAGTTGCGCGGTCACCAGCACGGCGGCGACGTTTTTCATTTGCAACTGGCTGAGCATGGCGGTGGGCAGGGTCAGGCCCAGGCCACGCAGGTAATTGGCCAGGCCCTGGGTGGTGTAGGGCATTTGGGTGGTCTGGTCGCCGGTGCCGTCCAGGCCGACCACCAGGCCGAAGCCGGACAGCTGATTGCTGCGAACGCCTTCGATGGAGGCAATTTCCTTGATCCGGCCAGCCCAGGCGGGCGGCAGGGCGAACAGGGTAACCAGTGCCAGACAGACCAGCGACAGCAGCTTGATCAGCTGGGGCTGTCCCTGGCGTGTCGCTGAGTTTGTCGGTGTTTTCATGTGCTGAGTCGGTAGCGGGGTGATCCGACTGGATCTGTTACCCCTCGGCACAATTCTGTAGAACTTTAGAAAGGGTTAAAGTTCAAAAAGAACCGGGAAAGCCAGCCAACTGTTTGCGCTTCGTTCTGCGCGCCACGTCCCTTGGACTCTACGCGCACGTCGGCGACCTGGGTCGAGGCAATGATGTTGTTGGGTTGCAGCAGGCGCGGATCGACGGTGCCGGAGAAGCGCATCACGTCGACGTTCTGGTTGACACCAATCTGCTTTTCACCGGAAACCACCAAGTTGCCGTTGGGCAGCACTTCGATCACGGTGGCGGTGATGGAGCCGGTAAAGGTGTTGGCGGCAGAGGCAGCGCCCTTGCCGGAGAAGTCGTTGTCGGTCTTGGCCGCCATGTTCAGGTTCAGCAGGTCGGTGCTCAGAATGCCTGGCAGCGGCGGCGTCAGCGTGTTCTGCGACGAGGTGTTGCGGTCGACCGTGGACGAGGTCACCTGGCTGGCGGTCAGACTTTCCACGATTTGAATCGTGATGATGTCACCCAGCAGGCGCGCACGGCTGTCTTCAAACGCCGGCCGGTAGCTGCTGGTGCTGAACAGGCTGCCACTGGCCGGCCGGTGCACGGCGGGCGCGGCGACCGGGGTGGCGTTGACCTTTGGTTCGACAAAATCGACCGACACTTTTTGCGGCAGGGGCGCGCAGGCGCTGCACAGCAGCGCCACAGCGGCGAGCAGGGTGGAGCCGCTTATTCGTCCCAGGGGGTTCAGGCTTGGTAAGGGGGTCATGGCGCGTCTCTTGGCTAGGGCGAACGGAAAAAGCCGGAAAAATTTACATCTGGCCGAGCTTTTGCAGCATCTGGTCGGAGGTCTGGATGGCCTTGGAATTCATTTCATAGGCGCGTTGCGTCTGGATCATGTTGACCAGTTCCTGCACCACATTGACGTTGGAGGTTTCCACATAGCCCTGCATGATGGTGCCCATGCCATTGGTGCCTGGCGTGGCGGCCTGCGGCTGCCCCGAGGCGGCAGACTCCTGGTACATGTTTTGACCCAATGGCTCCAGGCCGGCCGGGTTGACGAAGCTGGCCATGGTCAGGGTGCCGATGGTCTGCGGCGTGGTGGTGCCCGGAATCGCGGCGGTGACGGTGCCATTGGCGGCGATCGACACGCTGGTGGCAGTGGCCGGAACCGTGATGCCGCCCTGCACCAGCAGGCCGCTGGAGTTGACCATGCGGCCCTGGTTGTCGAGCTGGAACGAGCCGTCGCGGGTGTAGCCGGTGGTGCCGTCCGGCATGGTGACCTGGAAAAAGCCGTTGCCCTGAATTGCTACGTCCAGGTTGTTGCTGGTCTGCTGCATGCTGCCTTGCGAGAAGGTGCGGCTGGTCGCCACCGCATGCACGCCCAAGCCGACTTGCAGGCCGGTCGGCAGGGTGGACTGCTCCGAGGTGCTGGAGCCGACCTGGCGCAGGTTTTGGTACATCAGGTCTTCGAACACCACATGACCGCGTTTGAAGCCGTTGGTCGAGACATTGGCCAGGTTGTTGGAAATCACGTCCAGCTGCATTTGCTGGGCTTCCATGCCGGTTTTGGCGATCCAGAGAGAGTTGATCATGGTGTTTATCCTTGCATGCCAAGCAGCTGTGCGGCGGAACGGTCGTTCGATTCGGCGGTGGTTAACAGTTTCATTTGCGACTCAAATTGCCGTGCGGTTTGAATCATTCCGACCATGGTGTCGATCGGGTTCACATTCGAGCCTTCCAGCACACCAACCTGCAGTTTGGCGGTGTCGTCCTGGTTCAGTGGGTCGCCGGACTGGGTGTGAAACAGGCCGTCCGGGCCGCGTTGCAGCGGGTCGTCCTGGGTCGCTGTTACCAGCTTGAGTTTGCCCAGGGTGGTGGGTGGCTGGTTGCCGATCTTGGCGCTGAGTCCGCCGTCATTGCCCAGCGACAGGCTGGCGCCGGCCGGTACGCTGACGGGGGATCCATCGCTGGAAAGCACCGGCAGGCCATTGCCGGTGGTCAGTGTGCCGTCGCTGGTGATTTCGAACTGTCCGTTGCGGGTGTAGGCCTCGTTGCCGTCCATTCCCTGTACCGCAAACCAGCTGTTGCCGACGTTCATGGCGTCCAGATTGCGATCGGTGCGGATGGCCGGGCCGGCCTTGTCGGAAAAGCCCGAGGTGGCTTCCAGCGCGAACACCCGGGTGGTCGAGCCGGCGCCCTGCACCGGGACTGCGCGGTAGGTCTCGAGTTCGGCCCGAAAGCCATTGGTCGAGGCGTTGGCCAGGTTGTTGGCCAGGACCGCTTGCCGATTGGCGGCGGCGTTGGCCCCGGTCATAGCGGTGTATATCAAGTGGTCCATGGCGGCTTTCCTCTTTCAGCGCTTAGCGCAGGTTGACCAGGGTCGACATCACCTGGTCTTCGGTTTTGATGGTCTGGGCGTTGGCTTGGTAGTTGCGCTGCGCCGTCATCATGTTGACCAGTTCGGACGTCAAATCGACGTTGGACTCTTCCACCGCACCCGATTGCAGGGCGCCAAATTGGCCGACCGAAGGATCGCCGAGCACCACTGGGCCGGATTTGAAGGACTCCTGGTATTCGCCGGAGCCAGTGGGAATCAGACCTTGGTCATTGCGAAACGCGCCGAGTGCAATCATGCCGCCGGTTTTCAGCGTCTGGCCGTTGGAGTAGCTGGTGGTCAGGACACCTTTGCTGTCAATGTTCAGGCTGGTGAAGTTGCCGGCGGTATAGCCGTCTTGTGCCAGGCTGGACACGGCAAAGCTGGTGCCGTATTGGGTTACACCGCTCAGGTTCAGTGCCGGGCTGATGTTGCCCGCCGTGGTGTTCGGATTGGTGATCGTCAGGGGCAACTGGCCGGTGGTGCCGGTGGTGGTGCCGGTTGGGGCGTAGGTGCCTTGCAGGGTGCCGCTGGCGTCGTAGGCGCCTTGCAGCGTGCCATTCGAGTTGAAGGCCATGAAGCCCACCGGAGCGGCGGCGTTGCCGTTGGCCTCGGTGGCGTTCAGGGTGTCGTAGATGGCCCACTGGTCGGTGGCGCTGGTCGGCGGGGTGCTGCCGGTGGCGATCGGGCTGGTGGTCGGATCAATCTTGGTGAAGTACAGATTTTCCGGGATCGCATTGCCTTGCGCGTCGTAGGTCGTGACCGAAGTGCCGTAGGTGCTCAGCGGCGTCGGTGGCGTTGCGGTGGCGGCAATTGGCACGCGGGAATCCAGATTGAAGGCGGCAGTGATGGAGCTGGTGGCTTTGGCTGCAATGGGTGCGCCGGTGGGAATGCTCAGCTTTTGTGGCGTGATGCTGGTCGGCACGCCGTTCACGTCGGTCGGGAAGCCCATCACGTTGGCACCGGTGTTGGTGATGATGTTGCCGTCCTTGTCGAGCTTGAACTGGCCGTCGCGGGTGTAGGCAATGGTGCCGTCGGTGCGCGTGACCTGAAAGAAACCGCCGCCATTGACCGCCAGGTCAAGGTTGTTGCCGGTAATCGAGATCGTTCCCTGGGTGAATTGCTGCGAGATGGTGGCGGTGGACACGCCAATGCCAGGGGTGTCGGTGGAGCCGCCGGAGCCGAAGGCCGAGGCGACCAGGTCGGCAAATTCGGTGCGCGACTCTTTCATGCCCACCGTGTTGGCATTGGCAATGTTGTTGCCGATCACGTCCAGCGTCTGGCTGGCGACGTTCAGGCCAGAAAGTCCGGTTTGAAAGCTCATGATGGTGTTCCTTGTTGCGGCTTAGAAAATTTGTTGCACGGTGCTGTACGGGATGGTGTTGCCGCTTTGCAGCGTCAGGTTCATGGCACCCGTGCTGTCGGTACCCACTGCCGCAACGGTGTCGAGCACCAGTGGAGTCGACGTGACGGGCTGGCCGGCCTGGGTCGCGGTGACGGTGAAGGTTGGTGCGGCGCTGCCGGTGTAAGTGGCGGCATTGGGCCAGGTGAAGTTGTGGTTGCCGGCGCTCATGGCACCGAGTTGCAGCGTGTCGAGTACCTGTCCGCCCGGGGTGGTGACCTGTACGGTCACATTGGAGGCGTCGGAAGCGAGGTTCAGCGCCGCCGAACCGGTGCCGTTGTTGATGGCGATGGTGTTGCCGCTGGCAACCACATTGTGGCCAATCATGGTTGAGCCCTGCATCACCTGTGCGCCGGTGAACTGGCTGGCCATGGAAGTCATGGTGGTGTTGAGCTGCTGGATTCCGGTGACGGTATTGATCTGTGCGATCTGGCTGGTCATCTCGGCGTTGTCCATCGGGTTCATGGGGTCCTGGTTGTTCAGCTGCGCGACCAGCAACTGAAGAAAGTTAGAGGCCTGCGTCTGTCCGCTGGTGGCTGCCAGCGGATTGCTGCTACTGGTGCTGCTACTGCCCGTGGTCGGGCTGGTAGTGCTGTTGGTGACGGTGCTTACCATGATGTGTCCCTTCGGGAGTTATTGACCAAGTTGCAAAGTTTTCAGAAGCAATGACTTGGCGGTGTTCATCACCTCGACATTGTTCTGATAGGAGCGGGACGCGGAAATCATGTTGACCATTTCCTCGACCGGGTTGACATTCGACTGCGTCACATAGCCTTCGGCATCCGCATTCGGATGGCTCGGGTTGTGTACCCGCTTGAGTGGTTCATTGGACTCGGTGATGGCGCTGACTTTGACGCCCGCGGAGGCATTCGAGTCCATCGGTACGGTTTCAAACACTACTTGCCGCGCCTTGTAGCCCTGGCCATCCGGACCGGCCACGGCATCGGCGTTGGCCAGGTTGCTGGCCACCACGTTGAGCCGCTGCGACTGCGAGCTGATGGCGCTGCCGGAGACGTTGAAGATGGAAAACATGGACATAGGAGTGTTCCTGGCTTACGCGTCCTGCGTTATTGGCCTTGAATGGCACTCAAGATGGTTTTGGACGAGCCGCTAATAAAGCGCAGGGTGGCTTCATAGCGCACCGAGTTGTCCACGAAATTGGCGCGCTCGCGGTCCAGGTCGACACTGTTGCCATCCATGGAGGGCTGGGTTTGGACGGTATAGGCGAGGTTGGCGTCTTCGCCCGTTAAACTGCTCATGGTGCTTTGCAGGGGGATGTGGCGGGCATCGGTGGTGCCGTCGCTGCTGCCGCTGGACGGCGGCGTTGGCGTCAGCGTCAGGCTGTTGCCGCCCATGGCGGCCTGCATCGCTTGCTGGAAATTGATGTCGCGCCCGTGGTAGCCGGGCGTGTCGACGTTGGCAATATTGCTGGCGATGATGCGTTGCCGATCGGCACGGATCAGCAAAGCCTTGGCTTGAAAGTCCAGTCCGTTGGTTAAATTGGCAAACATGAATCACCTCGCTTGTTAGGTTCGATTGCACCAGCGGGGCCGGCGGCATTCGACGTGGGGCAATTATTGGGAAAACTTGAATTTTTCTAGCCTTGGAATAGCGCCGTGTTTGCCCTGCATTTGCAGCCTTTGCTGCAGTGCTCCGATCTCTATAGTTGCCCGCATGGACGCCCATGTGGTGGCGTATGGAGATTGCAAAATGCGAAACCAGCCAGACCTGAAGCGGGCGTTGCGATGGGGCGCGCTGGCATTGCTGCTGCTGGTCAGTGGCCTCGCCGGTGCCCAGGTGCCGCCGGGCGCGGAGCCGGATTACCAGGGCATGGCCCTGGCTTGGGCGCGCAGCGCCGCTGTGGCCGCTGCGCCCGCCAGTGCCACTCCCTTGAAAGTGGAGGTGTCGGTGGGGGCGCTGGACCCGCGTCTGCACCTGGCGCCGTGCGGTAATGTGGAGGCCTATTTGCCACCGGGTGCCCGTTTGTGGGGCCACAGCCGGGTCGGCTTGCGTTGTGTCGATGGCCAAAGCCGCTGGAATGTCTCCCTGCCACTGACCGTGCGGGCGATGGGTCTGGCATGGCTGATTCGGGGCCAGGTGCCGGCCGGGGCCGCTTTGCAACAGTCGGACCTGGTCGAAGCGCAAGTTGACTGGGCCGAAGAAAACAGCCCGGTATTGCTGGAGCCGGAGACCTGGCTGGGCCAGACCGCGACGCGCCAGTTAAGTACTGGCCAGGTGCTGCGCCAGGGCATGGTGAAACCGCTGCAGGTGTTCCAGGCCGGGACCCAGATCCGGGTCGTGGCGGAGGGCCAGGGTTTCCAGGCCTCGGCCGATGCCTTTGCCTTGTCTGCCGGCGTGGTCGGCCAGATCGCCCGGGTGCGCATGGACAATGGGCGCATCGCTACCGGGGTGGTGCTGGATGCACGCACGGTAAAGATTGAACTTTAATTGGGACCGGTGATGAAGAAAGTCCTAAAGTCCGTTAGATTCGAGCCGATAGCAATCGTACGAGGCTACGCGTATCGTAGTTTTGGAGCAAGCGATGAAAATAGGTTCACACTCAGATTTACCCCCGTCGGTCACACAGGCCGCGACTGCGGGTGCCCAAAAGGCAGCGCAGGGCGCGGCCGAAAATGCCAAGACTTCCGGGGCTTCCGTCGGCGTGTCCGTTTCGGTATCGACGCTCGCTCGTTCTATGGAGAAGCCGGAAGTCAATACTTCGGCCGATATCGACACGGCCAAAGTCAATGCTGTGAAGACCGCGATCAAGAACGGGACGTTCAAAGTCAACCCGGAAGCCATTGCCGACAAGCTTCTTTCCAGTTCACAGGAAATGCTTTCACGCGCCAGCAATTAAGGCTGATTCGGCCTGAACGGCCCGGTGTACCACTTTTTGTACCGGGGGCCTGACATGCAAAATTTGTTAAAAACACTTGACCTCGTTGAGCAGAAGTTCAACGAGGTCGCTGCGCTTCTGGTGGCGGGGGATGCCGTCAGTCTGGAAGTGTCCAGCCTGGCCTTGCGTGATTTGTCGCTGGAGATGTCGCGCATGGTGCCTGCGGTGGCCCGTACCAACCGCGCCACGGCTGCCGGCAAGGCGGTGCGCCTGCGTCTGAAGACGCTGGCCACCCGTATTCAGGTGCTGCGCGAGAACTTGTCGCGGCGCGCGGCATTTGTCGAACACGCCGTACGTATTCTGGTGCCGACGCCGACGCCGTCGACCTATTCAGGACGCAATTCGGTTTACGGCACCGCACTGCAGCGCTCCGGCGCATTCAAGGTACTTGCCGCCTGATACTGCCATGGGTTGGCGCCTAGGGCCGGAGCCGAGTTCCAGGTTGGGCTGTTGCGGGCCGACTTGGCCTGGGCCTGGGCGTTTATCTGGTGTGTTTTTTTCGGGCAGGCAAGGCCGCCCGGGGCGCGGTCAGGCGCTCAGTGGGCGCGCATTTGGCGCGCAGGCGGGCGATCGACTGGCTGTGCAGCTGGCACACGCGCGATTCGGTGACGTCCAGCACGGCGGCAATTTCTTTCAGATTCATGTCCTGCTCGTAGTACATGCTCATGATGTACTGCTCGCGTTCCGGCAGCAATTTGATGGCCGCCACCAAAGATTGGCGCAGGCGCTGGTCACGCAGCATGTTGAGCGGGTCTGCCGCTTCGTCCGCCACGTGGCGATCCAGAAAATTGTCGTCTTCGTCGTTGCGCCCAGACATGTCTTCCAGGTAGACCAGCTGGGTGCCGCGCACCTTGCTCAGCAGGCTTTGGTATTCGCTCAGACCCAGGCCGAGTTCGGCGGCAATTTCGGATTCCACGGGTGCGCGTCCGAGCCGGTGCTCGAGCTTGCGCATGGCGACTTCGATTTCCTTCTGGCTTTTGCGCGAGCCGCGCGACATCCAGTCGTTTTCGCGCAGTTCGTCGAGCATGGCGCCGCGAATGCGCTGGGTGGCAAAGGTTTCAAACTGGACGCCTTGCGCGGCTTCGTAGCGCGTCAGGGCGTCGGCCAGGCCGATCAGGCCGACCTGGATCAGGTCGTCGACTTCCACGCTGGCCGGCAGTTTGGCCATCATGTGGTGTGCCAGACGGCGCACCAGTGGCTGGTACTGCTTGATCAGCGCGTTGCGGTCGAGTTGACCTTTGGCCGTGTACATCAATGGCTCCTGCCCATCGCATCAGGGTGCGATGCCGCCGCGCCGGCGGCCTGGGCGCACGCGCCTTGCTGCAGGGGCAGGGCGGACTCCAGCAGGCGCAACGCCAGTCGGCGCATGGTGGCACTTTGCTGTAACTCGCTCAGCGATGTATCTATCGTGATGGCATTCACCTCGTAACCCAAAAAATTCCTGGCACAGGTGCGCAGGTTCCCACACACGCTGCCTGCATGTGCCGACTCCCGATTATGCGGTCCGCCAGCCCGGTTCAGCAGGGTGGGATGCAGGCGGGCATGGATTAAAAGGTGTTTCAGCGTCAGATAACTGCTTAAAAGGGAATTTTTTTCGTTGGATACACAGATCAGAGGTTGCACTCCGCTGCCTTCGAGCAAGCTGCCCAGCGTGTCGGCGCGGGCAAACAGGATGACGATGCAGTGGGCGCCAAACAGGTGGCCGATGCGCTGCAGTGGCGCGGTGTCCAGTGTCACGTCCGGGACACACAGGCTGTGAATGCCCTGTGCGGCGGGTAAAACATTCCATTCACTGGCGTAGCTTTCGACCGGACCGTAGCCGAAGCGGTATTCCAGCAATTGCTGCAGACCCGGGTTGTCGGCGCTCTCCGAGTGGGTCGCGTCCAGCACCGTGACGGTGTAGTCCAGCTCCACCAGCGCCGCGCACAGTTGCCAGAGCGAGGGCAACTCGCTGCGTTCGTCGCCATGGCTGACGACGGCAATCAGTTGGGGTCCGGCCGTGTCGGCCAGCCCAAGCAGGCCGCTGGCCTGGTTGAGCGGGAGCTCAGGCATCCAGGCCCCCCGCAGCCAGCGTGGAGTCGCTGGAGTGGCTGAAAATAAAGCCCAGATCAGCGGCCTTCGGGTCATAGGCCGAGCTGTTGCCGGCACGCATGGAGGCACGGATCAGGTTGGCAGCGTTGGCGGCTTCCCAATCTTCCGGCACCCGTTGTCCGGTGGTGACGCCGCGCAAGGTCAGCTGGTGCCGGATGGCGGCGTCCAGGGCCGGGCCGAGTTTCACTGCTTCGTCGATTTTGGACAGAATGACTTGCTGGCCGGTGGGCGACTTGAAGTTGGTGACGGTGTCTTCCAGCGTGTCGCCGTGGCTGCTGGCGTTGAGCACCAGCAGGCGCTTGACGTTGGGCAGATCCAGCAAATCCATCATTTCGCGCTTGCGCGGGTCGCGCGGTGCCAGTCCGGTGGTGTCGATCAGCACCATTTTCTTGTTCGACAGCAGGCCGAGCAGGTCTTGCAAAGCGGCCTGGTCATGCGCCAGGTGGGCCACCACGCCGAGCAGCTTGCCGTAGGCGCGCAGTTGTTCCTGGGCGCCGACCCGGTAGGTGTCCAGCGTGATCAGGCCGACGCTGGAAGGGCCGTGCAGACGGGCACACAGACCGGCGAGCTTGGCCGCGGTGGTGGTTTTGCCGACGCCGGTGGCGCCAATCAGCGCGAATACGCCGCCTTCTTCCTGCAGCGCAGGGGCATTGGCGTCGGTGCGCAGGTTGCGCTCCAGCACATCCATCACCCATTGCTGGGCTTGCTGTGCATCGCTGGTTTCGGGCATGCGTTCCAGAATGGTGCGCGACAGCATCGGCGAGTAGCCGGCGCGAATCAGCTTGAGCATCAGGTTGGACTGGATCGGGTCCTGGCGTGCCTGGCCGAGCCAGTTCAGGGTGTTGAAGCGGTCTTCAATCATTTCCTTCATGGCGTGCAGTTCGCGTGCAATGCCCTGTGGCACGGCCTGGGCGGGTGCTGCGGCGGCCGGCGCCTTGCGCAGTGGCATGGGCGGAACCTGCGGCTTGGCCACTGGAGCGCTCAGCGCCGGGGCGGACTGGACCGCGACACGTTCACTGACCGGCGCTGCCGGGCGCGGCTCGGACGGCAGTTCCCGTGGCATTTGTTGCGCTTTGGGGTCGTTTTCCTGGCGCCGGCGGGCCATGCGTTCGCGCACATAGTCCTGGAACGACAAAGTGCTCATGGACAGCTGGGCCGCGTCTTCTTCTACCTGCGTGGCGACTTCCTTGTAGCTTTGCTTGCTGGCTGGCGGCTGGCGCTGGCCGGCAAAGGCATTGCCGCCAGCACCGGCGTGTTCCTGCTCCAGCGCGTTGAGCGAGTCTTCGGCGGTGGCCACCACTTCGACGCCATGTTCGGTCGGGCGGTTGGACAAGATCAGGGTGCCTTCGCCAAATGCCATACGGGCCTTGGCCAGCGCTTCACGCGACGTGGGGGCGGTAAATCGTTGGATGTTCATGCTGCACCTCGGAGGATCGGACCAATGCGGATGGTGTGGGTTTCAGGAATTTCGCTGTGTGCCAGCACTTGCAGGCGCGGCGCTACGCGGCGCAGCAGGCGCGACATGGCACTGCGAATGGTGTCGGGTACCAGTAGGCATGGCGGCACGCCGACTTCTTCTTGCTTCATGGCGGTTTCTGCGGCGGTCTTGGCCAGCAGGTCGGCCACGCTCGGGTCGAGTGCCGGTCCCTGGGCATTGCCCAGGGCTTGTACCAGCAGACGCTCCAGGGCCGGGTCGATGGCAATCACATTGAGTTCACGGGCCGGGCCGTAAATCTGCTGCACGATGGCCGGTGACAGGGCGATGCGCACGCGCTTGGCCAGTTCCACCGGGTCGGTGGTGCTGGTGGCGTGTTCGGCGATCGATTCGATGATGGTGCGGATGTCACGGATGTGCACCGACTCTTCCAGCAGCAGCTGCAGCACCTTTTGGAAAATGCCGATCGAAACCATCTTAGGAACAACTTCCTCGATCAGTTTGGGGGCGAGTTTGGCGACGTGTTCCACGAGTTGTTGGGTTTCTGTACGACTGAGTAATTTGGCGGCTTGAACTTGCATCAAGTGTGACAAATGGGTGGCCATCACAGTCTCAGAATCAACCACGGTAAATCCGGCCATTTGTGCCGTTTCCTTTTGCCGTTCGTCGATCCAGTGCGCCGGCAGGCCAAATGCCGGGTCGGTGGTGGCGGTGCCAATCAGCGGGGTGGTGATGCCGCCGGGGTTGATGGCGAGCGACATGCCGGGGAAGGCTTCGCCTTCGCCAACGATCACGCCACGCAAGGTGATGCGGTAGGCGCTGGGTTTGAGTTCGAGGTTGTCGCGCACATGGACGGCTGGCGGCAGGAAGCCGACTTCCTGGGCGAATTTGCGGCGCACGCCTTTGATGCGGTTGAGCAAGTCGCCCTGGCGCGTCTTGTCGACCAGCGCAATCAGGCGGTAGCCGAGTTCCAGTCCGAGCTGGTCCACAGGTTGCAGGTCGTCCCAGGAGGCTTCGCCATCGCTGGGGGTCGGGGGCGCCACCGGGGCGGGTACCGGCACCGGACGGTGCGCGATCATCCAGGAGGAATAGCCCAGCACCACGGCAATTGTCAGGAACACAAAGTGCGGCATGCCCGGAATCGACCCCAGCACGCCCATGATGCAGGCGGTGATTGCCAGCACCCGGGGCGAGACAAACATCTGGGCCACGATCTGCTTGCCGATGTCGGTTTCCTTGCCCACCCGCGACACCACCATGGCGGCCGCGACAGAAATCAGCAAACCGGGAATTTGCGCCACCAGCGCATCACCCACCGCCAGCAGGATGTAGGTGTTGGCGGCCTCCGAAGCGCTCAGGTCGTGCTGCAAGACACCAACGGTCAGACCGCCAAAGATGTTGATCAGCAAAATCAAGATACCGGCGACGGCATCGCCGCGCACGAATTTGGAGGCACCGTCCATGGAGCCGAAGAAGTCGGCTTCCTCACCGATTTCGGCGCGCCGGCGTTTCGCCTCGCGTTCGTCGATCAGGCCAGCGTTCAGGTCGGCGTCCACCGCCATCTGCTTGCCGGGCATGGCGTCCAGGGTGAAGCGGGCCGACACTTCGGCAATACGCTCGGAGCCCTTGGTCACCACGACAAAGTTGATCACCACCAGAATCGCAAACACAATCAGACCGACGGCAAAGTTGCCGCCGATCAGGAAGTGTCCGAAGGCTTCAATCACCGCGCCAGCGGCGCCGGCGCCGGTGTGGCCTTCCAGCAGCACGACCCGGGTCGAGGCGACGTTGAGCGACAGCCGCATCAGGGTGGTCAGCAGTAACACGCTGGGGAAGGCGGCAAAGTCGAGCGGCTTGATCATGTAGGCGGCGACCATCATGACCATCAGTGCCACGGCGATATTGATGGTGAAGAAGGCGTCCAGCAACAGCGGCGGTAGCGGCAGCACCATCATCGACAGGATGGCCACCACCAGCATCGGGGCGGCCGCGCCCTGCACGACCCCGGCGTTGGCGCGGTACCAGGACTGCAGGCTTTTCAGTTGGGCGTTCATGGCGTGGCTGCCTTCAGGGTTTTGGAGTGCGGATCAAGTTCCGGCGGAACAAAGGGTTGCGGCACCTCGCCGGGCATCGGACCCATGCCCTTCAGTGCGGCGCGCAGGCGGTACACATAGGCCAGCACCTGGGCTACGGCGGTGTACAGCGCTGATGGAATGTCCTGGTCGAGTTCGGCATTGGCGTACAGGGCACGCGCCAGCATCGGCGACTGCAGTACCGGGATCGAGTGGCTCTTGGCCAGGTCGCGGATTTTCAGGGCCAGCAGGTCGGCACCCTTGGAGATGACCTGCGGCGCGCGCATGGTTTTCTCGTCGTACTTGATGGCCACCGCAAAGTGGGTCGGGTTCATCACCACGAAGTCGGCCTTGGGTACTTTGTTGATGCTGCTGCGTTGGGAAATCTCGCGCTGTTTCTGGCGAATCTTGCCCTTGAGCTGGGGATTGCCGTCGGCTTCCTTGCCTTCTTCCTTCATTTCCTGGTGCGACATTTTCATCTGGTCGCGGTGCAGAAAGCCCTGCAGCGGAACGTCGACCATGGCGGCCAGCAGCAAGACCAGCAGCATCAATCCCAGCCCGCTGGTGATCCATTGGGTCAGGTGTGCAATGGCCGAGCTGGAAGGCTGCATCACCAGGGAGGCGACGTTGACCATGCCATTGCGCAGAAATATGCCGGCAACCGCGAACAGCACGGTGGTCAGCAACAACATTTTGGCGGTCGAGACGACCCGCTTTTTGCTGAACAGATTGGCAAAACCGGAGAGCGGGTTGACGCGGCTGAAGTCGGGCATCAGCGGTTTCAGGCTGTTGACCCAGCCACCGGAGGCCACCGCCGCCAGGATTGCTGCCGTCATTACCACCCCGGCGAAGGAGGCGCAGCCGACCACGCCCAGGGATGTGCCGTCGCTCAGGCGCGTGAACATGGTGCCGACGTTTTTGACGGTGCTGGCATCAAACGACAGCTGGCGGGTCATGTCAACGCGCAGGTGGTCGAACAAGACTGGTGCCAGCGTCATCACGGCGAGCGAACCTGCGCCCAGCACCGCCAGGTGAGACAGGTCTTCCGACCGACTGACTTGACCGTCGGCCTTGGCCTTGTTCAGCTTGCGCTGTGATGCGGGTAAATTGCGATCTTGACTGCCGGATTCCATAGTGAAAACTCAGGTGGTTTTCACCATTGTCGCGAGCGACCCCCGCAACTAAAGGCCAAAAAGAGGGGGGAAACCCCCTCTGTTTAAATCAGCCCCCTCGGGGGCAGCGACCTGCGCCAGCCGCACAGCGTGGGGGCTACCAATTTCCCTTAGGGCTTGCCCGGGGAAATTAGCCCCCTCGGGGGGCAGCGACCCGCGCAGCGGTGGAGCGTGGGGGCAACAATCCTCCGCCGGGCCGCCCCAAGGAGGATTAGCCCCCCTGGGGGGCAGCGACCCGCGCAGCGGCGGAGCGTGGGGGCAACAATCCTCCGCCGGGCCGCCCCAAGGAGGATTAGCC
>CAIUDG010000047.1 GCA_903897925.1 uncultured beta proteobacterium
ACAACGAAGACACCATCGAACAGTACCGCGACAACGGCCGCAAACTCGGCCGCCTGCTGTACCAGGGCCGCTGGTTTGATTCGCAGGCCATCATGCTGCGCGAAACTGCCCAGCGCTGGGTTGCGCGCGCCATCACCGGCACCGTGACGCTGGAACTGCGCCGTGGCAACGACTATTCGCTGCTCAACACCGAAAGCCCGAACCTGACCTACCACCCGGAACGTCTGACCATGGAAAAGGGCGAGTCCATGTTCTCGCCACAAGACCGCATCGGTCAGCTGACGATGCGCAATCTGGACATCGTCGATACCCGCGCCAAGCTCGGTATTTACGCCCAGACCGGCCTGCTGTCGCTCGGTCAGGACGGCGACTTCCTGCGCCTGGGCGCAGACCAGAAGTCAAAATAAGGCACTGCGCCGGCAGTGCCCGGCGTCTGCGCCACAACGCAGCGGACCGTACGGTCCGTTGCGTGCTTGGCCAGCTACACCGGCTACACCACGACTGGTTCGGGCTCCAGCAATATGCCAAAACGTTCATAGACGCTGGTCTGAATCGCCTTCGCCAAGGTCATCACCTCGCCCCCGGTGGCGCCCTGGCCATCAATGCCGGTGCCCCGGTTGACCAGCACCAGCGCCTGCTTTTCGTAGACGCCGGCCTGCCCCACCGACTTGCCTTTCCAGCCGCAGGAATCAATCAGCCAGCCGGCGGCCAGTTTCACCGAGCCGTCGTCCAGCAGGTAATGCACCACTTTGGGATCGCGCGCAATGATGTCGGCACATTGCTCGGGGGTGACGGTCGGATTCTTGAAAAAGCTGCCGGCATTGCCGATCACCGCCGGGTCTGGCAGTTTGGCCCGCCGGATGGCGCAGACCCAGTCATAAATTTGCTGCGCGCTGGGCGCATCGCACTGCGTCTCCAGGCGCTTGCGCTCCAGATCGGCATAGCCCAGCACCGGCTTCCAGTCCTTGGCCAGGGCCAGGCGCACGCGCAAAATCAGCGCCCGGTCTTTCAGGCCCAGTGCCAGGTGGCCGGCACCGCTGCCCTCAGCGGCGCTGCGGTGCTTGAACACCGAATCGCGGTAGCCAAAGGCGCATTGCGCCGCATTCAGCGTGAACACCTGGCCGGTGCGCAGGTCCATCGCATCCAGCGAGTCAAACACATCCTGCAGCTCGACCCCATAGGCGCCAATATTTTGTACCGGCGCCGCGCCCACGGTGCCGGGGATCAGCGCCAGGTTTTCCAGTCCAGGCCAGCCCTGGGCCACGGTCCAGCGCACAAATTCGTGCCAGTTTTCGCCGGCACCGGCTTCGACGATGTAAGCCTTGTGGGTTTCCTGCACCAGACGGCGCCCCGGAATCTCCACTTTGAGCACCAATGCCTTCAGATCGCCAGTCAGCACGATGTTGCTGCCGCCGCCGAGCACAAACTTGGGACTGGCGGCCAGTTCCGGATCGGCCAGCACGGCGCGCAGCGCTGGCTCGTCGGCAATGCGCACCAGCGCCTGGGCCCGGGCCACGATGCCGAAGGTATTGAATGCTTGAAGGGGGACGTTTTTCTCGACTAACATGGCGGGATTGTCGCATTGCCATTTTTGAGTACTGAAATGCCTTCTTTTGATACCGTTTGTGAACCTGACCTGACCGAAATTAAAAACGGCGTGGACAACACTGCCAAGGAAATCGGCACCCGCTTCGATTTCAAGGGCACCAGCGCCAGCGTCGAGCTCAAGGAAAAAGAAAAAGAAATTATCCTGATCGGCGACGCCGACTTCCAACTGCAGCAAATTGATGAAGTGCTGCGCAACAAGCTGACCAAGCGCAGCGTTGACATCCGTTTCCTGGACAAGGGCGATGTGCAGAAAATCGGCGGCGACAAGGTCAAGCAGGTCATCAAGGTGCGCAACGGCATCGAGACCGAAGTCAGCAAGAAAATCCAGCGCCTGATCAAAGACAGCAAAATCAAGGTGCAAGCGGCCATCCAGGGCGACGCCGTACGCGTTACCGGCGCCAAGCGCGATGACCTGCAGGCGGCCATGGCACTGATCAAGAAAGAAGTGCCGGACGTGCCGTTGAGCTTCAACAATTTCCGGGACTGATGAAAGCCGCCGCCCTGCTGCTGAGCTTGCTGACCGGCCTGTCATCCCAGGCCGTGCTGGCACAAAGCGTCGGGCTGGCCGGCATCCTCGGTGGCAAGGCCTTGCTGGTAGTGGATGGTGCACCACCCAAAGCCGTGGCCGCTGGCGAGAGCTACAAAGGCGTCAAAGTGCTATCGATGCAAGCCGATGCAGCACTGGTCGAAACCGACACGCACCGCTTCACCGTGCGTCTGGGGGAAGCCCCGTCGGGCCTGAGCGCTGAAGGCAGCCCCACCGGCGCCACCCGCATCGTACTAACTGCCGGCAGCGGTGGTCACTTTTTCACCACCGCCCAAATCAACGGCGCGAGCGTGCAAAGCGTGGTTGACACCGGCGCCACCGCGGTTTCCATAAGCACCAGCCAGGCCGATCTGATTGGCGTCAAATACCGCAACAGCGCGCCCAGGCTGCTCAGCACCGCCAATGGCATGGTGCCGGCCTGGCCGGTGAAATTGCACTCGCTGCGCGTGGGCGATGTCACCTTGTACGGCGTGGACGCACTGGTCAGCTCCGGCGAGATGCCTTTTGTGCTGCTCGGAAACAGCTTTCTCGGCCATTTTCAAATGACCCGCACCAACGACCAGATGGTGCTGGAAAAGCGCTATTGAATCGCGTAAGCAGCGCTCCATGCCCAACCACATGACCGTCAGGGACGAAAACGAATACGAAGACCTGCTGGCCGAATGGTCAGACCTGGAGTCGGGTCTGGGCATTGTGCTGGCCAATCCGGAAAGCACCCAGCAATTTGCCCACCGTATCGTGCAATACGACCGCTGGATGCAGGGCCTGCTGCAACGCGACCCGGACGTAGGCTTGTACCTTCTGTTCCAGCTTGCCGGCAACTCGCCAGTCGGCTACAGCGCCTCGCATGCGCTGATCTGCGCCGTGCTGTGCCACCTGATGGCGCACGAACTGATGCGCACCCCGGCCGAACGCGACAGCGTGGTGCGCGCCGCCCTGACCATGAATATCGGCATGACGGCCGAGCAAGACGTGCTGGCAACCCAGACCGACAAGCCAAGTGCGGCGCAGCAGGAAATCATCCGCGAACATCCGCGCAAGGGTGCCCACATGCTGGACGCCCTCGGCGTGCAGGATGCCAGCTGGATCGGCATCGTTGCCGCTCACCACGACAGCGCCATCGACGAAGCGGCCTTTGACAACGCCAGCACGCTGACACGACTGACCCGCATCCTCAAATTGGTGGACCGCTATGCGGCGATGATCAGCCCGCGCATGTCACGGGCCGGTCGCAGCGCCACCGAATCGGCACGCTCCATGATGGCCAACACTTCGGCCAAGGCCGACCCGATCGGCCACGCCATGGTGCGTGCCGTAGGCCTGTGCCCGCCAGGCACCTATGTGCGCATGGACAACGACGAACTAGGCGTGGTGCTCAAACGCAGCAGCCTGGCCAACCATCCCTATATCGCCATCGTTGGTGCCGCCACCGGTGAGCTGCTGCACCGGCCGCGCCTGCATGACCCGGCGCGCGGTGCACCCAACATCCGCTCTGCCCTGCCCGCGTCCAGCGTGCGGGCCCAGCTCAACCACCACCAGGTATTGCAACTCGGCGCGTTCACCGACACGCCGTGACTTCGGCCTGGATTCAGGCCTTTTTCTTGCCCAGGCGCGACTCGGTGCCCTTGACCAGGCGCGAAATATTGTCCGCGTGGCGCCACAACAGCAGCAGCGACATCACGCTCACCGCCGTAAATATCCGGCTATCGGCATACCAGCCCAGGCCGTCGCCCAGCACATAGGCCAGCGGCGCTGCCACCGCTGCGGTGAGCGAAGCCAGCGAGGAATAACGGAAAACATAGGCCATCACCAGCCAGACCAGCGCCACCAGCAGGCCAAGCCAGCCACTCAGGCCCAGCAGCGCGCCCAGCGCGGTGGCCACCCCTTTGCCTCCTTGAAAGCGAAAGAACAGCGGGAACAGATGCCCTAGAAAAGCCGCCAGACCGACCAGTGCCAGCGTGCCTTCTTCCAGACCGTAGGCGGCACCGTAGCGCTTCACCAGCACGATTGGCAGCCAGGCCTTCAGGGCATCCAGCAGCAGCGTTGCAATCGCCGCAAACTTGGAGCCGGAACGCAGCACATTGGTAGCGCCGGGGTTCTTGCTGCCAAAGGTACGCGGGTCATTCAGGCCCATGACCCGGCTGACAATCACGGCAAACGACAGCGAACCCAACAAATACGCCAGCACAGTGGCCAGCAGGGGATACAACACAGAGCTCATGGTCTAACGGCTTTCTTGAATCAATCCAACAACGCGCACTGTACCGGTTTTGCATCCAGCAACCGCACACAGACCTGGGGATCGATGCCGACCAAATAGCCGCGACGCCCCCCGTTGATCAGAATTTTGGGCAATTCGAGCACGCTGTGCTCGACATACACCGGCATGCGCTTGCGCGTGGCAAACGGCGAGGTGCCGCCCACCAGATAACCGCTATGCCGGTTGGCCACCTCGGGCGTGCACGGCGCGACCGCCTTGGCACCGATCTGACGCGCCAGATTTTTCGTCGATACGGTGCGGTTGCCATGCATCAGCACCACCAGCGGTTTGCCATCCTGGTCCTGCATGATCAGGGTTTTGACGACGGCAAACGGGTCCCAGCCCAACACCTGTGCGCTGTGCTGGGCACCGCCATGCTCCAGGTATTCATACGGGTGCTCGGTAAAAAGCACCTGGTGCGCCTTGAGCAGCTGCGTGGCCGGGGTTTCGCTGACGTGCTTGGCCATCGCCGCTTACACCGCCGGGTCGCGCATTTCCCAGCGAATGGCGTCGATCTGTTGCAGCAATTCAGGCGCCAGGGTGGTACCCCAGGCGTCCAGGTCCTGGTCCAGCTGGGCCACCGAGGTGACGCCAATAATGGTGCTGGCGACTTGCCACTTGGTGTAGCAAAAAGCCAGTGCCATCTGCGCCGGGGTCAGGCCATTGGCCAGCGCCAGGGCGTTGTAGCGGCGTGCCGCCGCTAGCGCCTCGGGCCGGCCCCAGCGTTGCTTGCGCACCGATTCATAACGGGCAATGCGGCCCTGCGCCGGCGCATCCGGGCCGCTGATGCCGCCCGCATCGTATTTGCCAGTAAGCAGGCCAAACGCCAGCGGCGAATAGGCCAGCAGCGACACGCCCAAGCGGTGCATGGTCTCATCCAGCCCGTTTTCGAGGCAGCGGTTGACCAGGCAATAGACGTTCTGCACTGTCGCCACGCGCGGCAATCCGTATTGCTCGGCCAGGCGCACAAACTCGTGCACACCGTAGGAACTTTCATTGGACAGGCCGATGGCGCGCACCTTGCCGGCCTGGACCAGGCTTTGCAATGCCTGCAGCTGCTCGTGGATGCTGCTCAGATCGGAGCGGTCCTTGCTGGGGTCAAAGTACATCTGGCCAAAGTTGGGCACATTGCGCACCGGCCAGTGGATCTGGTAGAGGTCGATCACGTCGGTCTTCAGGCGCTGCAGGCTGCCTTCGCAGGCAGCGATGATGTCCGCGCCGCTCAGGTTCGGGCTGCCGCCGCGAATCCAGGGCATGCCGCGCGACGGCCCGGCGACCTTGGTCGCCAGCACCAGCTGCTGGCGTGCACCCGGGGTTTTTTCCAGCCAGTTGCCGATGATTTTTTCGGTCGCCTGGTAGGTTTCCGCGCGCGGTGGCACAGCGTACATCTCGGCGGTGTCCAGGAAGTTGACGCCGCGCTCCAGCGCGCGGTCCAGGATGGCGTGGCTATCGGCTTCATTGACCTGCTCACCAAACGTCATGGTGCCCAGGCAGATCGGCGTAACCTGCAGATCGCTCTGCCCTAATTGAACTTTTTTCATAGCCCGCAAGTGTAGCCAGATCGCTCCAATTCGGCGTCGCCGAGCCCCTGGCTGGCGGCTTGGCGTGCGCGCGCCGCTTCTTGCAGGCGCAACACCCGGCGCTGTACCTTGCCGGTGGTGGTCATGGGCAAAGCTTCGACAAACTCGATTTCCTTGGGGTATTCGTAGGGCGCCAGCAAACCTTTGACGTGCGCCTGCAGCTCCCGCGTCAGGCGCTGCTGCAGCTGTTCCAGCGCCTGCGGGGCGTTGCCGCAAGCGGCCAGCAGGTCGGGCGCAATCACCACATAGGCCTTGACCACCGCGCCGCGTTCAGCATCCGGCTTCGGCACCACGGCAGCGTTGGCCACGCCGGCATGCTTGACCAGACAGTTTTCAATTTCGCCCGGACCGATGCGGTAACCCGCAGCCTTGAAAATATCGTCCGACCGGCCCTGGTACCAGAAATAGCCCTGGGCATCGCGCACCGCCAGATCACCGGTGCGGCACCAGTCGCCGGTGAATTTTTCCTGCGTGGCGGCGTCATTTTTCCAGTAGCCAAGAAAAAAGATCGGGTCCGGCTGGCCGTGCCCATTCAAGCGGTGCAGGGCCACGTCGCCGGGCACGCCGGCAGCGCACTCCTGGCCGCGCTCGTCAATCACCGCGACGCGGTGGCCGGGATAGCCCATGCCCATGCTGCCCGGGCGCGGTGGCCAGAAGCGGGCACAGTTACCAACGATGTAATTGATTTCGGTCTGGCCGAACATTTCATTCGGCACCACGCCCAACTGCTGCTGGCAGTAATTGAACACTGCGTCGCCCATGGCCTCACCGGCACTCATGCAGGCCTGCAGCACCAGCCCGAAGCGGTCCTGCACCCGCTGCCCGGCGCGGTCGCCACCCGGAAAGGCCTTCATCATGGCCTTGATGGCGGTGGGAAACAAAAACGTGTGGGTGACGCCGCAGCGCCCCATCAGTTCGAGCGCCAGCTGCGGATCAAAGCGCCGGTTCGCCGCGACAATGGTGCAGCCGAAATACAGGGTCGGCAGCAAAGCGTCCATCAGGCCGCCGGTCCAGGCCCAATCGGCCGGGCTCCAGAACACCGCCGCCGAACCGGCATTGTCCTGGCCATCGAAACCGAACCAGTTCTGGCTGCAGACAAAGCCGCTCAGGTTGCCGATCAGGGCCCGGTGCGGAATCAGGGCGCCTTTGGGGTTGCCAGTGGTGCCGCTGGTATAAATCAGCACTGCAGGGTCCTCGGCCCGGGTCTGCACCGCATCAAAGACGGGGCTGGCCTGGTCCAGCGCGCTGGCGTAGTCCATTTCGCCAGAGCCAGAGCCGGGGCCAGCGCCGCCATCGACCACGAGCAGCGCGCGCAGCAAGGGGCAATCCGCACGGGCGCTGCGCAAGGCCGGCAAAGCCGTGGCGTCCACCAGCGCCAGCGCCGCCGCGCTGTCATGCAGGCGAAAGCCCAGCGCGTCGGGACCGAACAGCATCGACAACGGCACCGCCACCGCCCCCATCTGCAGCACAGCAATGTAGGCAACGGCGGTTTCGAACCGCTGCGGCATCACAATGGCCACCCGGTCACCGCGCTGCACGCCCTGTGCCTGCAAGCACTGCGACAGCCGGTTCGCCTGCGCCTGCAGCGCGGCATAGCTATGCGTCAGATCCTGGCCATCCACGGCATACGTGCGCAAGGCCACGCGCTGCGCACTATCGGCCTGCGCCGCCCAGCGCTGGCTGCAGACCTCGGCCATATTGAAGTATTCGGGAACTGCCCAGACAAAACTGTCTTGCAAGCGGGCATACCCCTCAGGCAACTGCCAGGGCGTACCCGGCGCCGCGGCACCCCTGTCTCCGGCTGGACCGATGGCCATGCGCTTTCTCCTTATGATCGCCCGAATGTACCAAGCCAAAATTCAAAGCCGCAGCGCGTTTACCCCAGTGCGCCACCTGCAGTACCACGTCCGAACCTGGGGCCAGGCGACAGCGGAGAAAACACCGCTGGTGATGCTGCACGGCTGGATGGACGTTGCTGCCAGCTTCCAGTTTGTGGTGGACGCGCTGTCGCCCGACCACTACGTCATTGCGCCCGACTGGCGCGGTTTTGGCCAAACCGCAGTACCAGCGACTGACAATTTCTGGTTCCCAGACTACCTGGCCGACCTGGACTGCCTGCTGAACCAGTACGTGGGCGAACGCCCGGTGCACCTGATCGGCCACAGCATGGGCGGCAACATCGCCATGCTCTACGCCGGTGTGCGGCCACAGCGCGTGGCCCGGCTGGTCAATCTGGAAGGCTTCGGCATGCCGGCGACCCAACCAGCACAGGCGCCCGCGCGCTACGTCCAGTGGCTCGACGGCATTCAGCAGGTGCACCAGGGCCAGCGCGATATGCGCAGCCATGACAGCTTGCAATCGGTGGCGCGGCGCCTGATGAAAACCAATCCGCGCCTGGCACCGGAACGCGCCGAATGGCTGGCCCAGCACTGGGCGCGCGAGGATGCGCCCGGGCAATGGCGCATCCAGGGCCACCCGGCGCACCGGATTCCCAGCGCCCAGCTCTACCGCGCCGACGAAGTCCAGGAAATCCACAAATGCATCAGCGCCCCGACGCTGGCCGTCGAAGCCACGGACAGCGATATGGAGCAATGGTGGAACGGCAGCTACACCATGGCGCAGTACCACCAGCGCATCCAGGTGGTACAGAATTTGACCATCGCCCGCGTCGACCATGCCGGTCACATGCTGCACCACGACCAGCCCGAAGCCGTGGCCGCCTTGATTGAAGGCTTTATTGCCTGAATCGGCAGTGCAGCGCCGCCAATTGGCCTTTACCCGGACACAGCGCGCCGAAGCCGGTCGCAAGCATGAGAAAATGCCGGGTTATTCAAATACAACTATCAGGATCCACCATGGAAGCAGAACGCATCAACCTCATTGGCACCCGTCTGGCTGACTTGAGCGCACGTACGCTTGAGTTACGGGGGTATCTTTGACTACGATGCCAAAGCTGAACGCCTGCGCACCGTCAACGCCTCGCTAGAAGACCCCTCGGTCTGGAATGAGCCCAAGCGGGCCCAGGAGCTGGGCAAAGAGAAAAAAATGCTCGACGGCGTGGTCGTCACGCTCAACGACCTGGAGCGCGAACTCTCCGACAACACCGAGTTGTTCGAAATGAGCAAGGAAGACGGCGACGAAGCCGGCCTGCTCACCATCGAAGCCGAAGCCGCCAAGATTGCCGCCATCGTGGAAGGCCTGGAATTTCGCCGCATGTTCAACAACCCGGCCGATCCCTTGCCCGCCTTCCTGGACATCCAGGCCGGCGCCGGCGGTACCGAAGCCTGCGACTGGGCCAGCATGCTGCTGCGCCAGTACCTGAAATACGCCGAGCGCAAAGGCTTCACCGCCACCGTGGAAGACATCACCGACGGCGATACCGCCGGCATCAAGAGCGCCACCATCAAGGTCGAGGGTGAATACGCCTTTGGCCTGCTGCGCACCGAAACCGGTGTGCACCGCCTGGTGCGCAAATCGCCGTTCGACTCCTCGGGCGGGCGCCACACCAGCTTCGCCAGCGTGTTTGTCTATCCGGAAATCGACGACACCATCGAAATCGACATCAACCCGGCCGATGTGCGGGTCGACACCTTCCGCGCCAGCGGCGCCGGTGGCCAGCACATCAACAAGACCGACTCGGCCGTGCGCCTGACCCACATGCCCACCGGCATCGTGGTGCAGTGCCAGGACGGACGCAGCCAGCACAGCAACCGCGATGTCGCCTGGAAGCGTCTGCGCAGCCGCCTGTACGACTTCGAAATGCGCAAGCGCATGGAAGAGCAGCAAAAACTGGAAGACACCAAGACCGACGTCGGCTGGGGCCACCAAATTCGCTCCTATGTACTGGACAACAGCCGGATCAAGGATTTGCGCACCAATGTCGAAGTCTCGGCCACGCAAAAAATCCTCGACGGCGACCTGGACGTGTTCATCGAAGCCTCGCTCAAGCAAGGCGTCTGACGCCACCCGCACCCTGCCTTTGAACTGACCCCCCCCGATTTCTGGAGAAATGCCATGTTGTCAACCCCCGAGCTCGCGCCGGCCTGCGCTGCGGTGATCCACCGCAGCGATTACGCGGCACCGGCCTTCTGGATCGACAGCGTCGACCTGTGCTTCGACCTCGACCCCAGCAAAACCCGTGTGCTGAACAAAATGACGCTGCGCCGCAACCCGGCGGTGGCGGCCCAGGCGCTGCGCCTGGACGGCGAGGAACTGAATCTGGCCCGGGTCCTGGTCAACGGCCAGGGCTGTTCGTTCAAGTTCGACGGCAGCACCCTGGTGCTGGAAAACCTGCCCGAAGGCGACGCACCCATTGCGCTGGAAATTTTCACCACCTGCAACCCGGCGAAAAACAGCAAGCTGATGGGCCTGTATGTGAGCAACGACTCCTTCTTCACCCAGTGTGAAGCCGAAGGTTTCCGCCGCATCACCTACTTCCTCGACCGCCCGGATGTCATGGCCAGCTACAGCGTCACGCTGCGCGCCGACAAGGCCCGCTACCCGGTGCTGCTGAGCAACGGCAATCTGGTCGAACAGGGGCTGCTGGAAGACGGTCGCCACTTTGCCAAATGGGTCGACCCGCACCGCAAGCCCTGCTATCTGTTCGCCCTGGTCGCCGGACAGCTGGTCTGCCGCGAACAACGCATCACCTCGCTGGCCGGAAAAGACCACCTGCTGCAGGTCTATGTGCGCCCCGGCGACCTCGACAAGACCGAACATGCCATGCATTCCCTGATGGCCTCGGTCGCCTGGGACGAAGCCCGTTTTGGCCTGCCGCTGGACCTGGAGCGCTTCATGGTGGTGGCCACCAGCGACTTCAACATGGGCGCCATGGAGAACAAGGGCCTGAATATTTTCAACACCAAATATGTGTTGGCCAATTCCGCCACGGCCACCGACACCGACTACGCCAACATCGAAAGCGTGGTCGGCCACGAATACTTCCACAACTGGACCGGCAACCGCATCACCTGCCGTGACTGGTTCCAGCTGTCGCTCAAAGAAGGCCTGACGGTGTTCCGCGACCAGGAGTTTTCGCAAGACCTGTGCGCAGACGCATCGGCGCGCGCGGTCAAACGCATTGAAGACGTGCGCGTGCTGCGCACCACCCAGTTTCCGGAAGACGCCGGCCCGATGGCACACCCGGTACGCCCGGACAGCTACATTGAAATCAACAACTTCTACACCGTCACCATTTACGAAAAGGGTGCCGAGGTGGTCCGCATGATGCAGACCCTGACCAGCCGGGCCGGCTTTGCCCAGGGCATGAAGCTGTACTTCGAACGCTTCGACGGCCAGGCCGTGACCTGCGACGACTTCGCCCAGAGCATTGCCGACGCCAACCCGGAGTCCGCGCTGGCACGCCTGCTGACACCGTTCAAGCGCTGGTACAGCCAGGCCGGCACGCCGCGCCTGGCAGTGCGTGGCGAGTACAACGCGCAGGCCCGCACCTACACCCTGCTATTCAACCAGCGCTGCGAAACGCCGGTCAATGCGCCGGTCAATGCGCCGGACAACGAAGCCTTTGTGATCCCGATCCGCCTGGGCCTGCTGGCTGCCGATACTGGCGCGGCGCTACCGCTGCAGGTGCACGGCAGCGACAGCAGCAGCGGTGCCGACCATCTGTTTGTCATGAGCGCACACAGCGAATCGATCACCTTCATCAATGTGGACGCCGCCCCGGTGCCCTCCATTCTGCGTGGCTTCTCGGCCCCGGTTCTGCTCGAGTTCGACTACAGCGACGAACAGTTGCTGACCCTGCTGGCGCATGACCCGGACCCGTTCAACCGCTGGGAAGCCGGCCAGCGCCTGGCGCTGCGCAGCGCCGTGGCGGCGATTCACGCCGACCCGGCAGAGGCCGACAAGGCAGTGCTCGAGACCAGCGTCATTGACGCCCTGCGCGCCATCCTGCGCCACCCGGAACTGGATCCGGCATTCAAGGAACTGGTACTGACGCTGCCCTCGGAGACCTATATCGCCGAGCACCTGGACGTGGTGGACCCGCAGCGCATTCACGCAGTGCGCGAACGCATGCGCCTGCAACTCGCCCTGGCCCTGCAGGGCGACTGGGAATGGGCCTACAGCGCGCACCAGGACGTCGGCGCCTACCAGCCCGATGCGCGCAGCGCCGGGCGCCGCGCCCTGACCGGCCTGGCGCTGAATTTCCTGTGCCTGGGCGCACAACACACCAGCAACGCCCATTGGGCCCAAGCCGCCTTGCAGCGCTTCCAGGAAGCCGGCAACATGACCGACCGCTTCAATGCCCTTCAAGCCCTGGTCAGCAGCGGCCACGCGCTCAGCCAGCCCGCGCTGGCGCGCTTTCATGCGTTGTTCAAGGACGAAGCCCTGGTGCTCGACAAATGGTTTGCCCTGCAAGCCAGCGCCCCTGACCGCAACGGCCAGGTGCTGCCCGCCGTGCGCCAGCTGCTGGCCCACCCCGACTTCAACCCACGCAACCCGAACCGCGCGCGCAGCCTGATCTTTAGCTATTGCAACGCCAACCCGGGCGGCTTCCACCGCAGTGACGCCGCCGGCTACGTGTTCTGGAGCGAACGTGTGATTGAAATCGACAGCTTCAATCCGCAGGTGGCAGCGCGCCTGGCACGCGCCATGGACCGCTGGAAGCGCCTGGCCGAACCCTATCGCAGTGCTGCACGCGAAGCGCTGGCGCGCGTGGCGGCCAAATCGGACCTGAGCAACGACGTGCGTGAAGTGGTCGAACGCGCGCTCGCCGGTTAACTATTGAGAACAACCAAGGAGCATACGCATGGCACCCAAAATTTCACTGACCCGCTATCTGGTCGAACAACAGCGTGCTGACGGCACCATCCCGTCGCAGCTGCGCCTGCTGCTGGAAGTGGTGGCGCGCGCCTGCAAGAGCATCAGCCTGTCGGTCAACAAGGGCGCGCTGGGCGGGGTGCTGGGCACCGCGGGCAGCGAAAACGTGCAGGGCGAAGTGCAGAAAAAGCTCGACATCATCGCCAACGATGTGCTGATTGAAGCCAATGAATGGGGCGGCCACCTGGCCGCCATGGCGAGCGAGGAAATGGAAGGCATTCACGTTATTCCGAACCGCTATCCGCAAGGTGAATTCCTGCTGCTGTTCGACCCCCTGGATGGCTCCAGCAATATTGACGTCAATGTCAGCATCGGCACCATCTTCAGCGTGTTGCGCAAGCCGGAAGGCACCGGCGTCAGCGAGCAGGACTTCCTGCAAGCCGGAGCCAAACAGGTGGCTGCGGGTTACTGTGTTTACGGTCCGCAAACCACGCTGGTGCTGACGGTGGGTGCCGGTGTCGCCATGTTTACGCTGGACCGCGAGCAGGGCTCGTTTGTGCTGACGCAGGAAAACGTGCAGATTCCGCAGGACACCAAGGAGTTTGCCATCAACATGAGCAATATGCGCCACTGGGATGCCCCGGTGCGGCGCTACATTGATGAGTGTTTGGAGGGCACGGAGGGGGTGCGCGGCAAGGATTTCAACATGCGTTGGATTGCCAGCATGGTTGCGGATGTGCACCGTATTTTGACCCGTGGTGGTGTTTTCATGTATCCGTGGGACAAGCGCGAGCCGGAGAAGCCAGGCAAGCTGCGTCTGATGTACGAAGCCAATCCGATGAGCTGGCTGGTGGAGCAGGCTGGCGGTGCTGCGAGCAACGGCCGCCAGCGTATTCTGGATATCCCGCCCAGCAAGTTGCACGAGCGTGTGAGCGTGATTTTGGGTTCGAAGAATGAAGTGGAACGGCTGGTGGGGTACCACCAGGCTACCGGCGTCTGAGACCTGGGGTGATGGTGTGGCGCGCTGCGTTGCGCTGCATTGCGTTGCGCGTCTGCGCTGGTTCTTTCCTGCTGCGTTGTTGGCGCTCGCGGCGTTGCGTGCCTGCTCTTGTCCTTTTCCTCCTGCTTTGTTGGCATTCGCTGCGTTGCGCGTCCGCGGGTGGTCTTCTCCTCCTGCTTTGTTGGCGCTCGCGGCGTTGCGCGCCTGCTCTTGTCCTTTTCCTCCTGCTTTGTTGGCGCTCGCTGCGTTGCGCGTCCGCGGGTGGGCGAGGACTGGCGAAGCGGGCGCACGTTCTCCGGCCCACGCTCGCCAGCAACTATTTCTGGTCCGCCTACTTGAGTCCGTCAACACGGCGGCTGGTACGCCCGCTCCCTGGCAATGGCGAATCGGGCCTGCGCCCGCACACCCGCTTCGCCAGTCCCCAGATATTTTTGTAAATATTTCAAGGTAAAAATACCGAAT
>CAIUDG010000048.1 GCA_903897925.1 uncultured beta proteobacterium
CAGTAACGGTATTTGTGCGGGGGGGCTAGCGCACCAGGAGCAGGCCCCGGCGACTAGAGGCCGGAGAACGTACACCCACTTCGTCAGCCCCTGCCCAACCGCAGGTGCGCAACGCAACGAGCGCCAACAAAGCAGGAGGAAAAGGAAAAAAGCAGCCGCGCAACGCAACGACCGCCAACAAAGCAGGAGGAAAAGGACAAAAGCAGGCGCGCAACGCAACGACCGCCAACGAAGCAGGAGGACAAGGGAAAAAGCAGGCGCGCAACGCAACGAGTGCCAACAAAGCAGGAGGAAAAAGAAAAAAGCAGGCGCGCAACGCAACGAGTGCCAACGAAGCAGGAGGAAAAGGAAAAGGCAACGCAACGCGAACCAACACAGCGAGTGTCAATGCCTGCGTGGCGCTAAGCAATCCTATTTGACCCCTGCCACCGCGCTGAACCAGCATGCACTACGCATCTAAAAAAATGCCGGAAAGGACAGCAGCATGGGAAGCATCACCTACAGCGTCAGTCCTCACAAGCACACCAAGCCTGTGAACCACACAGCCAGCAACTGCGCCAACAAGGCACAGGCGCGACGCAGCCATGTCTAGTTAGAGCCCACGCGCCAAAGTACTCGTCGAATGTTTGACCAACTGCGTCGCAAACACCTGCGCACCCCGCTCATCTACGCAGTGTTGTTATCGTTGCTACTTATGGCCCGCTCGCTGGGACGGACACCGAACCCAAATGCAATCGTCTGGGGCAGCCTGTGGCTCTTAGCCATACTTAGCATTTGCGCCTGGCAGCAGGCACTGCAACGCCTGCGCAGCTTGGAAAACACCCCAAACATGGCCATCGCCGCCGCACAAGGTCTGGTGGAGCTGGCCGGCGTAGCAGAACCCGCCGCGCAAACCCAGCTACTCAGCCATTGGAAAAAGCGCCCCTGCCTATGGTGCAGCTATGAGGTAGAGGTGTTTGTAGCCCGGAGTCCTTTGGAGATGCTGGCTCCCGACCGCGGGCTGGACCTGGGCTGGAATGTGGTGGACCGTGGTGTGACCGGCGCGTCTTTTTTGCTGCGCGATGCCAGCGGGGTCTGTCTGATTGAACCCGCTTGCGCGGAAATTGTGACGTGCCATCGCGAACGCTGGATCGATGGTGGGCGGCGCTACACCGAGTGGACTTTGCACCAAGGCGACACGCTGCGCGTGCTCGGCCTGTTTCCTCGCCAGGACGGCGGCAGCGAACCCTTTGACGTATGTGCCGTGCTGGCGGCCAGTTGGCTGGAATGGGAAAAAGACCTGCCCCATGCGCTGTCGCGTTTTGACATGTACATAGATGCGCAATGCAGCCCGCAAGAGCGACGGTTGCTACGCCGCGAGGCGCTGCGCGTGACGATTCGGGACAAAGTCCGAGGCCAGGAACAGCCCACCCTGCGCGCCATCGACCGTGCCGTACCGGGCGGATTTTTTTTGGTCAGCAATCTGTCGCGCAAAGCGCTGATGGTTCGCTATGGGTGCTGGTTTTGCCTGCATCTGGTGGTCTTCGTCGGCGTTTTGTGGCTTATTTACGCGCTTTGGTGCCAGGCAGGCTAATGCCCATGCCGGCGTCCAGACGCCGAAATTTGTTTATTTCTGCGCCTCCCGCGGGCTTGTCAGATTTGTCGGATGGCGCGGTTAAACTTCGTGCAGTAATCATTTGGTCACGCTAGTGACTTGAAACTGTAAGGAGTAGTTCATGTTGTTTGGCAAGCTGTTGCCCCGAGAGGGCAATTTTTTTGAGATGTTCAATCAGCACGCTGAACGTATCGTGGAAGCGGCACAGGCCTTCGCCAAATTGGTGGCCAACTACAACGATCTCGATCTGCGTGCCAAGTACAACCAGGAAGTCGATAACGCCGAACGCGCCGCTGACCGTGTCACCCATGATTGCAATAAGGCGATTCACGTCACCTTCATTACGCCGATTGACCGCGAGCAGATCCACTCCCTGATCAACACCATGGACGATGTTGCCGACCTGATCCAGGATTCGGCCGAAACCATGGCGTTGTACGACGTTCGCCACATGACCGACGAAATCGTGCGCCTGACCGATTTGAGCGTGAAATGCTGCGAGCGTCTGCGTGACGCCGTCAAGCTGCTGGAACATATTGCCGACCAGTCCACCGCCGAAGCGGCACTCAAGACCTGCGAGGAAATTGACCGCCTGGAGTCGGATGCCGACCGGGTCATGCGCACCGCCATGAGCAAGCTGTTCCGCGAAGAGCCGGACGTGCGCGAAGTGATCAAGCTGAAGGCTATTTACGAACTGCTGGAAACCATCACTGACAAGTGTGAAGACGTGGCCAATGTGATCGAGGGCATCATCCTCGAGAACTCCTGATCACGGCAGGGAAAGTCAAGCATGGAACATGTGCAGACAGCCCTGTGGGTGGTGATTTTGCTGGTCGCACTGGGACTGGTGTTCGACTTCATGAACGGGTTTCATGATGCCGCCAATTCGATTGCCACCGTGGTTTCCACCGGTGTGCTGCGGCCGGCGCAGGCGATTATTTTTGCGGCCTTTTTCAATTTTCTGGCGCTGTTCATTTTTCATCTGAGTGTGGCGGCAACGGTGGGCAAGGGCATTGTCCAGCCCGGGGTGGTGGACACCCATGTGGTGTTTGGTGCGCTGGTCGGTGCCATTACCTGGAATGTGATCACCTGGTATTACGGTATTCCCAGCTCCTCTTCGCACGCCCTGATCGGCGGCATCGTCGGAGCAGTGATGGCGAAGACCGGCGTCGGTGCGTTGAATTCCAGCGGCATTCTCAAGACCGTGGCCTTCATTTTTGTGTCGCCCCTGCTGGGTTTTGTGTTGGGCTCGGTGATGATGGTGATCGTCGCCTGGACGTTTCGGCGCATGCGGCCGTCGCGAATTGACAAGTGGTTTCGGCGTTTGCAGCTGGTTTCGGCTGGGGCTTATAGCCTGGGTCACGGTGGCAATGACGCGCAAAAAACGATTGGCCTGATCTGGATGCTACTGATTGCCACCGGTTATGTGTCGGCCGATGCTGCCTCGCCGCCGGTCTGGACCATTGTCAGCTGCTATATGGCGATTGGTGCCGGAACCATGTTTGGTGGCTGGCGCATTGTCAAGACCATGGGGCAGCGCATTACCAAACTCAAGCCGGTGGGTGGCTTTTGTGCCGAAACCGGCGGTGCCATGACCCTGTTTCTGGCGACGGCTCTGGGCGTTCCGGTATCTACCACGCACACCATCACGGGGGCGATTGTCGGTGTTGGATCAACCCAACGCGCCAGCGCAGTGCGCTGGGGTGTTGCCGGCAATATTGTCTGGGCCTGGATTTTGACGATTCCTGCGGCGGCCTTCGTCGCCTCCATCGCCTACTGGTGCTGCCTGTTTTTATTCTGAGCCGGGCCCCAATGGCTTAGGCGCTGGCCGGTGGGCAGCTGTCGCCGCGGCCCAGGCTGCGCTCCATCATCACCACATCGAGCCAGCGCTCGAACTTCCAGCCGCAGCTGTGCATCACGCCAATGTGGCTGAAGCCGGCGCTGCGGTGCACGCCGATCGAACCCCGGTTGGCCGAGTCGCCAATCACGGCCAGCATCGTGCGCACCCCGGCGCGCTCGGCCTGGGCCATCAGTTCTGCCAGGAGCAGCCGTCCGCCGCCCTGGCCGGTGGCTTGTGGTGCCAGGTAAATCGAATCTTCGGCTGAATAGCGAAAAGCCGGGCGCGGCTTGAACCAGTTGCAATAGGCAAACCCCAACACTACCCCGTCGCGTTCCAGCACCAGATAGGGCAGTCCCTTGCCCAATACGTCGGCGCGGCGTGCGGCCATGTCGGCGGTGCTGGGTGCTTCGGTTTCAAAAGTGCCGGTGCCGTGCAGCACGTGATAGGCGTAAATTTCCGTGATGGCCGGGATGTCTGTGTCCGTTGCAGATCGAATTTTGAGCATGGTGTCAGAAAAAGATATAATGGAGAGCTATTCAGAGTGTCACTGACCGGGTGGTCAGTTGCGTGTCTCAAGCTTTGAATTTTTTGGCTGGATTGATTCAGTCACCCAAAGGATAAACCATGGTCGTTATTCGACTCGCCCGTGGCGGTGCCAAAGCACGCCCGTTTTTCAATATTGTGGTCGCTGACAAGCGCACCCGCCGTGATGGTCGCTTCATTGAGCGCATCGGTTTTTACAACCCGATTGCTACTGCCAATGAAGAAAGCATCCGCATTGCACAAGACCGCCTGACCTACTGGCGCGGTGTGGGTGCTCAAGCGTCCCCTACCGTGGAACGCCTGATCAACCAAGCTGCCAAGAAGGCTGCCTGATTGTGGCTGGGCGCAGGTAATTCGCATTGCCTGCGCCGCTTTCCCCAAGCGCCATGCTAAGTGGTCTCGAAGCGGCTGAAATGCCCGCGGATGCGATTGAGGTCGCCCGCATTGCTGACGCCTGGGGTATCAAGGGCTGGTTCAAAGTACTGCCCTACAGTGCCGATCCCGAGGCACTTTTTTCTTCCAAGCGCTGGTTTTTACTGCCCACTGAAAAAGGTCCCAAGACTTTTTCCGGTTGCCTGCTGCTGAAAATCAAGGAAGCCAAGGACCATTCCGGGTCCGTGGTTGCGCTCGCCCAAGATGTGCCAGACCGCAATGCCGCCGAGGCCTTGCGCGGTGCCCGCATCTTTGTCTCGCGCGGCAGTTTTCCAACCGCCGCAGAGAATGAGTTCTACTGGGTTGACCTGATCGGTTTGTCGGTGGTGAATCGCCAGCAGGAAGTGCTGGGATGTGTGCGTGAGCTGCTTTCCACCGGCCCGCAAACCGTGCTGGTGATCGAATACACCGAAGCCGGCAAGACCTTGGAGCGCATGATTCCGTTTGTTGCCGCGTTTGTGGATGATGTCGATTTGCAAGCGCGCTGTATCCGGGTGGACTGGCTGCAAGACTATTGAAGGGCAAGCGCATGCGCTTTGACGTCCTTACCCTGTTTCCCGAACTGTTTGCGCCATTCCTGACATCTGGCATCACACGGCGTGCCTATGAGTCGGGTCTGGTTGATGTGCAGTTCACCAATCCCCGTGATTTCGCCAGTGGCAATTACCGCCGGGTCGATGACCGCCCCTTTGGTGGCGGTCCGGGCATGGTGATGATGGCCGAACCGTTGAGCCAGGCCGTGGCGCAAGTGCGCACGCAGCGCCAGGACAATGCGCCAGTGGTGCTGTTTTCGCCAATCGGGCGAACGCTGGACCACGCACTGGTGGAGCAGTTTTCGCAAGGGCCGGGCGCGATTCTTCTGTGCGGGCGCTACGAGGGCATGGACCAGCGCGTGATTGACCAGGTGGTCGACGTGCAGATCAGCCTGGGCGACTTTGTCCTGTCGGGGGGGGAAATCGCGGCGCTGGCCTTGCTGGATGCGGTGGCGCGCTTGCAGCCCGGGGTGCTGGGCGACCCGCAAAGCCATTGCCAGGATAGCTTCAATCCGTCGCTGGATGGTCTGCTGGACTGCCCGCATTACACCCGCCCGGAAGACTGGCAGGGACAGCCGGTGCCCGCGGTGCTGCTGTCAGGCCACCACCTGCAGATTGAGCGCTGGCGGCGCGAGCAGCGCCTGCGCTTGACCGCGCAACACCGGCCTGATTTGCTGGCCTTGGCACGCCTCCAGGGTCGCCTGAGCAAGACCGACGAAAGCTTTTTGGCCAGCCTGGTCTGATCTTGCTATAATCGAAGGCTCCGCAGATCCTCTGGGCGGCCAAAACGCTTTCTCTGAAAGCACTGCGTGTGACCAATTCGGGTGACACAGCAGGCGAATTCATCACGGCGCACCCAAGATCACTAAGGAAAATTGATGGCTAACATTATCCAAGCACTCGAGCAGGAAGAAATCGCCCGCCTCGGCAAGACCATTCCCGAATTCGCTCCTGGCGACACCGTGGTTGTCAACGTGAACGTGGTCGAAGGCACCCGCAAGCGCGTGCAGGCTTACGAAGGCGTTGTGATTGCCAAGCGCAATCGCGGCCTGAACAGCGGCTTCATCGTGCGCAAGATCTCCAGCGGCGAAGGCGTGGAACGTACGTTCCAAACCTACAGCCCCCTGATCGCCAGCATCGAAGTCAAGCGCCGTGGTGACGTGCGCCGTGCCAAGCTGTACTACCTGCGTGATCGCAGCGGCAAGTCGGCACGTATCAAGGAAAAGCTGCCAGCAAAGAAGACTGCTGCATAAAAGACGGCTGTATAAGCTGTCCCGCTTTACGGCAAAAAACAAACCGCCCAGCACTGCGCTGCGGCGGTTTTTTTCTGTCCCCAACGATTGTTTTGACCGATTGCGCTGTGAGCACCTCTCCCTCATTTGACCCGCGCCTGGTTCCTGTGCATAGGGTGGACTCCGATCTGCCCGCTCCGGCGCTGCAGCAGTTTCAGGCGCCTGCACTGGCCGCACGTTTTGCGCGCCAGCATATCTGGAGCCCGGAACTGCATTCCGAGCCACGCTTTACCGAGCGCGCCATGGCGCCGGCCTCGGTACTGATCGCGCTGGTGCCACGCAGCAGCGGTTTGCAGGTGTTGCTAACGCAGCGCAGTACGCGCCTGTCCAGCCACTCGGGGCAGATTGCGTTTCCGGGGGGCAAGGCCGATCCGCAAGACCAGGACGCCGTGGCCACCGCATTGCGCGAGAGCGAAGAGGAAGTCGGCCTGGCGCCGGCTTTTGTTGAGGTCTTGGGCACCTTGCCGGTGTACACCACTGGCAGTGCTTACGTTGTGACGCCGGTGGTGGCGTTGATCAAGCCCGGCTTTACGCTGCAGGCCAACGCCCATGAAGTCAGTGCGGTGTTTGAGGTGCCGCTCGAATTTTTGATGAATCCGGCGCACCACCGGCACCACCGGGTGCAGTGGCAAGGCGTTGAGCGGCACTGGTTGTCGATGCCTTACCGTGACGGTGAAGTAGAGCGTTTCATCTGGGGCGCCACGGCGGGCATGTTGCGTAACTTCTATCGTTTCCTGCTCGACTAAGCGGTGCCGCGCCTCTGTATGATTGCTGCATGAGTTTTATCTCGATCCTCTTTGCCTTGCTCCTGGAGCAGGCGCGCCCCTTGGCGCAATTGAATCCGATCCACAACACCAACCGCGGCTGGGTGCGCTGGGTGGTGCGCAATTTTGACGCCGGGCGACCGCAGTATGGCTGGCTGGCCTGGGCGCTGGCGGTGCTGCTGCCGGCGCTGTTGAGTTGCCTGGTGTATTGGTTGCTGATGTGGAGCGTGGGCTGGCTCGGCGCGGTGGTCTGGAATATTGCCGTGTTGTACGTGACGCTGGGGTTTCGCCAGTTCAGCCACCATTTCACACAAATCCGCGACGCGTTGTATGCCGGTGATGAAGCCTTGGCGCGGCAAAATCTGGCGCGCTGGATGCGCATGGATGCCAGTGCGCTGCCGCGCAGCGAAATCGTGCGGCATGTGATTGAGTATTCGGTGTTGTCGGCGCATCGCCACGTGTTTGGCGTGCTGGCTTGGTATTCGGTGCTGTCGGCAGTGGGGCTGGGGCCGGCGGGAGCTGTGTTGTACCGGATTGCTGAATATGTCGGTCGTTTCGTCAATCGTCCGGCCACGCCGACGGGCTTGGTGCTGAGTGAATCGTTTCAGGATTGTTCGACCCAGGCCTGGTTTTACATGGATTGGATTCCGGCGCGTCTGACGGCGCTGGGTTTTGCTTTTGTTGGCAGTTTTGAAGAGGCGGTGGATAGCTGGCGCCAGTACGCTGCGCGCTTTCCGCTGAGTAACGATGGGGTGGTGATTGCTGCTACGGCGGGTGCGGTGAATGTGCAGTTGGGTGATCCGCAGCAGCAGACGGGGAGTGCTACGGGGCAGGTGCCGCAAAGTTTGCATTTGCGGGCGGTGGTCGGGTTGGTGTGGCGTACGGTGGTGATGTGGATGGTGATTTTGGCGCTGCTGTCTCTGGCGCGCCTGATCGGCTGAAAATACGTTTTCCGCGGGATTGCGCGCGCGCGCCTGTTTTTATCCTGTTCCTCCTGCTTTGTTGGCGGTCGTTGCGTTGCGCTCCTGCTTGTGGTCCTTTCCTCCTGCTTTGTTGGCACTCGTTGCGTTGCGCGCCTGCGGGTTGGCAGGGGCTGACGAAGTGGGTGTACG